>NZ_SOGK01000042.1:0-9734 GCF_004564305.1 Cryobacterium sp. TMT3-29-2 | reverse complement strand
CCTGCACCAGACCCTCGGCTACTCAACACCCACCGAACGACTCATCAAACTCACACTCGCCGCCTAAAATGAAACCGAGGACCCCGTCCGAAAAGACCGGGTCACCCCACGGCATCCGGGTCGGTTGCGGCCAGTGATTCCGCTTCCACGAGAACCCGTCCGGCTTCGGCGAGCCGAGTGCGCGCCTCCGCGCCCACCGCACCGCGGCGGGCGGTGATGAAGTCCTCCGCGGCCGACACCTGCCCGCGCGCGGCGAGCAGGTTCTGGTTCAGGGCGGCCCGGGCGCGCTGGGCCTGTGCCTCGGCGTTCCGCACCCCCTGCAGCGCGGCATCCAACTGGGTGTTGGTGGCGTCGAGAATCGCCGTCAGTTCGAGCGGGTTGATCCGGCCGGCTGCGGATTGGTCGCGCACGTGGGCCAGGGCCTGTTCGGTCTGCCCGATCACCTCCGGCAGGCCGGCGGAGGCCTCGGTCGACGCCGGCAGGCCGCGCGCGGTCACCAGATCGGTCTGCAACTCGGCGACCGTGGCCTTCAGGTGCCGGGTCGCAGCGGCGAGGTCGGTGCCCAGGCGGTCCACGGCGTCGAGGAGCAACCGCGCCTGGTCGACCGATTCCTCGGCGGCACGGATGTCCACGGCCGCGGCCGCCGTCTCGCCGGCACCCAGCCGGGTGGCCGCCCGGGCCAGGGCGGTGTCCGTGAAGGTGAGGCGCTCGCGGGCCTCGGCGGGATTGTCGGCGACCGTGCCGAGCGCCGCGTCGGTGTATCGGGCGGCCAGTGCCGCCAGGCCCTGCTCGCTGCCGGCGAGGCGCGCCCGCACGGCTTCGGCACCCTGGGACACGGCGGCGGCGACCTCCGGCGCGTTCTTCTCCAGCTGGCGCAGTTCGTCGAAGTCGTCGGCCTGCGCGTCGAGGGTGAGATTGGCCTGGCTGCAGAGGTCGATGATCGCCGCATACCAGGCACGTGCCTGCTCTTCGGAGTCGGGCTCGGCGTCGTCCAGCTTCTGCTGCAGGGTGAAGGCCTGGCTGAGCTGCTTCTTGGCTGTTTCGAGCGCGGCCCGGAAGGCGGTGGTAACCTCCGTGCCGTATTGGGCGACCGCGAAGCCGAGCTCCTGCTCGCTGGAACGGATCGCGTCGTCGGTCTGCACGAGGGTACTCGAGGCGCGCCGCTTGAGCTCGGGGGTTGGCAGGGCCTGCAGGCCGGTCGGCGCTTCCGTCCCGGCCGGGAGGGGGCGCTTGCGCCCGCGGCGGGCGAGCAGGACGACCGCGCCAACGGCCAGCAGCACCAGGACGGCGATGACCAGGAACACGACAACGAGCCCGGCGCCGCCGCCGCCGGGGCTTTCGTCTCCGGGGGTGACCTCGCCGGCCGCGACCGGCTCGCCCCGCAGAGCCGCGGAGAAACCGTCGGCTGCATTGATCGCGGCGCCTGCCCAGTCGTTCCGGCGCAGAGCCGGCTCGATGGCGACGGTCTCGATCTCCCGGAGCTGGGCATCCGTCAGGGCGAAGTCGGCGGCCACGGAGAGCTGGTACTGACGGTCATCCGTCGCCACGGCCAGCAACACGTCGTTGGTGCCGAAGCCGTTGTTGTCGGCCGTCTGGTCGGCCCACTGCTCGCGGTCTTCGACGCCCGTGAAACTGTCGACGTAGGCCACGTAGAGGTCCGCCCCGGTCGCGGAATAGAGTTCGTCGAACGCGGCGGTGACCTCGTCGGCGCGGTCGGTGACGGCGTCGACGGTGTCGACGATATGACTGGCGCCGAAGTCGACCGGGCTCTCCGCCCGGGCCGCCGTGGGGGGTCCGCTGCTGGACAACGCAAAGCTCAGAACCGCCGCAACCGCGACCGGAATCAACCACCGTGACCGCATGGACCCCATCCTCACACCAACCATCGACACTTCGGCGTTCCCAGGTCGAGCATAGAACGGCGACGCAGGCCCGTCCACCGCCGACGCGACGGTGGCACTGTTGCTCACTGTTACGGCCGGCTGGCGGGGCCGGACGGTTGTGCCCAGACTGGGTCACACCCCCAGTGCACGCACGCCGACCTCCGGAGGCCGACCATGACCCGTTCGTTCGCCATGACTCCGCGCCTCGCGGTCGTCGAGGTCACTCGGAACCGCCCCGACCGCCCCGAGTACCACGCGAAGGTGCAGCTGCTCAATGCCGCCGCGGCCGACGCCGGCACGCAGGGCGGCTGGCAGGTCACCCGGCTGGCGGCCGCCGAGCTCACGCCGGCCGAGCTGCTGGCAGCGACGGATGCCTGCGACGCCATCCTGATCATGGGTGGCGAAGACATCACCCCGCGGTTCTATGGCGGGGGCACCGGTTATCCGGGGGAGACCCACCACTTCGAGGTGGCCGACGCCGGCCAGATCGCCCTCGTGCGGCGGGCCCTCGACCGCGGCACCCCGCTGCTGGGCATCTGCCGCGGGCTGCAGATCATCAACGTCGCCCTCGGCGGCAGCATCGTGCAGCACATCGAGGACGGCATCCACCGCAACGTCGACGTGCCCATCGACCAGATCCTGCGAGAGCACCCCGTGCACCTTCTGCCCGGCAGCGCTCTGCGCCAGAGCCTCGGCCAGGCCGGCATTCAGGTGCAGAGCGCCCACCACCAGAGCGTCGGCCGGCTCGGCACCGGCCTGCTGCCGGCCGGGGTCGCCCCCGACGGACTGATAGAGGCCGTCGAGCACGAGTCTGCCCCGATCACGGGCGTACAGTGGCACCCCGAGGCGCCGGACTCCCCGGCCGAGCAGCTGCCCCTCCTACTGGCCGGCCTGCAGTCCCAGCTCGCCGAGGCGGGCGTCGTCGACCGGCTCGCCGCCTGACCCCACGCGCCTCCACAACGGGCGGCGGAGTGCTCGCGAGCCTGTTGATCGGCCCCGAACGGGAATTCGTTCGGCCGTGGGCCATTGGGGTGAGAGTGGGGCGCGCAGTCTTCGGCGTGCGCCTCGTCGACTCAAAGGAGCTTCACGATATGACCGCAGCACCGACGACATCCATTCCCCGCGTCGGGCTGAAAAACGGCGAGACGATCCCGCAGCTCGGGTTCGGTGTCTACCAGGTCGTGCCGGCCGACACCAGAAGGTCGACCCTCGCCGCCCTCGAGGTGGGCTACCGCCACATGCACGCCTCCGGGTGGGTCAAAACCATCGGCGTCTCCAACTTCCAACCGCACCACCTGCAGCGTCTCCTCGACGAGACCGGCACGGTGCCGGCCGTCAATCAGATCGAGGTGCACCCGTACCTCACCCAGGACGACGTCCGCGCCTTCAACACGCAGCACGGCATCGTGACCGAGGCGTGGTCGCCCATCGCGCAGGGCAAGGTGCTCGGTGACCCGGTGATCACCGCCATCGCCGCCCGCCTGGGCCGCTCGGTGGCACAGGTCACCCTGCGCTGGCACCTGCAGCGCGGCGACATCGTGTTCCCGAAGTCCGTCACCCGCAGCCGGGTCGAGGAGAACTTCGCTCTGTTCGACTTCGAGTTGACCACCGATGACCTGGCCGCGATCACGGCGCTGAACCGCAACGAACGCACCGGCCCCGACCCGGACGAATTCAACTGGATCCCCTGACCGGTCGCCGGGTCCTGGTCACTAGTCTGGACGGATGCCGCTCGAGATTCGCACCATCCGCCTCCTGCTCCGCCGTTGGCGCGAGGCTGACCTGGCGCCGTTTGCCGCGATGGGGGAGGACGCGGAGGTGATGCGGTATTTTCCGACACTGCTGACCCTGGTTGAGAGCGACGCTCTCGCCGCCCGGGCCGACCGGCTCTTCGACACGCACGGCTACGGGCTCTGGGCGCTCGAGAAACGGTCGACGGGGGACTTCATCGGTTTCACCGGGCTTGCGCCCCTGCCCGCGTTCATCCCCGGTCCCGGCGGGATCGAGGTCGGCTGGCGGCTGGCCCGTTCCGTCTGGGGGCAGGGCTACGCCACAGAAGCGGCCCGGGCTGCCCTCGACTTCGCGTTCGGGCGGCTCGAACTCGAGCAGGTGCACGCGATCACCGCGGTCATCAACGAACCGTCGCGAGCCGTGATGGAACGACTCGGGATGACCGCGACGGCCGAGTTCCAGCATCCGAAGATTCCCGTCGGCTCACCGCTCCGGGTGCACATCCGCTACTCGATTTCGCGCGCGGCCGCCGCCCAGGCGTCCGCCGCGGCCGATCTCACCCGGTAGAGTTCAGGCACTTTACAAAAGGACTGGCCGCCACCATGCAATCGACGCTCGCGCACCATCTCCGTCGGGCCCGCGCATGAGCGACCATGAGGCCCTCACCCGCCAGACGGTGGACCTGCTGCGCGACCTCATCCGCAACGCCTGCGTCAACGACGGCACCCCCGATTCCGGCGGCGAGATCCGCAGCGTGCGCACGCTCGAGGGGTTCTTCGCCGGCTCGGGCCTCGACCTCGAGGTCGTCGAACCGCATCCGGGGCGGGCCTCACTGATCGCGCGCATCCGGGGCACCGATCCCACGGCGCCCACCCTCGCCCTGGTCGGCCACCTCGATGTGGTGCCGGTCGACGGCGACGGCTGGACCCGCGACCCGTTCGGCGCCGAGATCGTCGACGGCGAGATCTGGGGGCGCGGCGCACTTGACATGCTCTACCTGACCGCCGCCTACGCGGTCGTCACCCGGGCCATCGCGACCGGACCGTTTCGGCCGCGCGGCGACCTGATCTTCGCCGCGGTCGCCGACGAGGAGGACGGCAGCCACTTCGGTGTGGAGTGGCTCACCGAGAACCGGCTCGACCTGATCGACGCCGACGCCGTGCTCACCGAATCCGGTGGAGCCATGGTCGGGCCGCGGCCTCTGATCTCCACGGCCGTCGGCGAGAAGGGCATTGCCGGGCGGCGCCTGTCCGTGCGCGGCACTCCCGGTCACGGGTCGGCCCCGTGGGGTGCGCGCAACGCCGCCGTGATCGCGGCGGATGCCGTGACGCGTTTGGCCCGCTACCGCGCCCCGGTGCAGATTACCGCCGACTGGCGCCGATACGTGCAGGCCCTCGAACTGGAATCCGGCCTGGCCGCGCGGCTGCTCGACCCGCACCGGATCGATGGCGCGCTGAACGAGTTGGGCAGCCTGGCCGGGTTCGCGCACGCCTCCACCCACACCACCATCTCGCCCAACATCGTGCGGGCCGGCGTCAAGGACAACGTCATCCCCGCGCTCGCCACGATCACCCTCGACATCCGGGTGCTGCCCGACCTGGCGGCCGGCGACGTCGACGCCTATCTGCGGGAGGCGCTCGGCGACTTGGCCGACGACGTCACGATCGAGGGCGACGGCTTCGCCGCCGCCACCCGCTCAGCCGTCGACACGCCGCTGTTCCACGCGCTCGGCACGGCCGTGCGCCGGGCCTACCCCGACGCCGACCTGCTCCCGGTGCTCAGCGTCGGCGGCTCCGACGCCAGGTTCTACCGCCGCCGCGGCATCCCCGCCTACGGTTTCGCGCTGCTCAGCCGGCACTGGGACTACGGCACCTTCCGGCAGTTGTTCCACGGCAACGACGAACGCATCGACATCGGCTCGATCGCGCTCACGGTCGCCGCCCTCGACACCGTCGTGCGCGACTTCCTCGACTGAGCCGCCGCAACCGATGAGACAGCGATGAGACAGACCAAACCAGGGAGGCAGCCCAGGCCCGGGAGACCGGCCCGACCCACGAGGCAGACCGGCACGCGGCGACGGAGGCCGACCCGCACCGGTTCGGGAGCCATCGCCTACCTCGCCATCGTCGCCTTCGTGTCGATCTACCTCGTCGTCGATGCCTACCGGCCGGTCTCGATCTGGGTGGCCGCGTACTATCTCGCCCTCAGCCTCGCCTGCTTCGTCGTCTACGCCGTGGACAAGTCCGCCGCGGTCGCCGCCCGCTGGCGGGTGCCGGAGAACACCCTGCTGTTGCTCGGGTTCGCCGGCGGCTGGCCGGGCGCGATCATGGCGCAGCAGGTGCTGCGGCATAAGACGAAGAAGGCCAGCTTTCGGCAGGCGTTCTGGGGCACGGTGGCCCTGAACGTGCTGGCCTTCTCGGTGATCTTCTCGCCGCTGCTACCGGGGATGCTGCCTGGGTGATCCGCGCCCCTGGGTGATCCGCGCGCCGTGGCGCCGACCTCCGCTACCTGGACGGCGCGCTCGTCGCCGAGGCCGAGGCACCCGTCACCGTCCCGTTCGCGCTGAACCCGGGAATCCTGACTTGCGGCGCCAACCCCGGCTCGCCCGTGACGCCGGAGTACACGAGCCCGTTCACGTTCACCGGCACGATCCAGGAGGTGACCGTGGACGTCAGCGGTGAACTCCAGGCTGACCCGGAGGCCGAGCTGCGGGCGCACATGGCGCGGCAATAGCCACCGGACTGGCGAACGAGTGAGGGACCCGAGGCGGGCTTGGACATCCGTCTCGGGTCCCGCACCTCTGCCCCGGGCAGCGGGACCGTGCCGCGACGAGGTCAAGGAAGGATTCGGAGTCGGCCTGATTCGGGCGGCGGCCGGCGTCGGTTGAGGGCCGTCCGACGGCGGCGTTCCACCGGATTGGGGTGCGGCGGATTCGTGTGGAACTCTGGTCCGACGGATGACGGATGCGGGGGAGTCGGATGAGGGGAGCCGGATGAGCGGGCGCCGGAGGGGCGAGCCCGGATCGGCGGTCGGGAAACGGTCACGCATCGGGATCGTTGTCGCCGGTGCCGTCGTGACGGTCGCCGGGCTCGTCGTGAGCACATCCGTTGCCGGAGCGGCCGGTGATGTCGGCGGTGGCATGCTTTACGCCGTGCTGGTCTATCTCGGGGTGCTGTTCGTCGCCCCGCGGAGTCGCCCGCTCGTCACCGCGGCCACGGCTTTCGGACTCTGCGCGCTGATCGAGTTCGCGCAGCTGACGGGTGCGCCGGCTGCGCTCGCCGAGTGGTTCCCACCGATTCGACTGGTGCTGGGCACCACCTTCGTCGCAACCGACCTGGTGGCCTACCTTTCCGGAGTGATCGCCGTTGGGGCAGTGGATGCCGCGGCCCGCCGGCGGCGCTGAAAACGCGCTCTGCTTCGCGGCGCGCTCCGCTTGCCGATGGCCTCAGCTATCCGGTGATCTCCGCCAGGCGTGCCCGCACGATCTGCTCGAGCACGTCGTCGGGCACTCCTCCATGGAATTCATGACCCAGAGTGTCGCACGGCGACCGATTCGGGGTTGAGCCTGCTCCAGCTCTATCGGGGTGCGCCGAGACGGCTGCTGTGCGCGGGATCGAGGCAGCCTATGCTCCCGGCATGGACATCATCCTCGTTCCCGGGTTCTGGTTGGACGCCTCGTCGTGGGCGGAGGTCACTCCGCCGCTGGTCGAAGCCGGGCATCGGGTGCATCCGCTCACCCTGCCCGGTTTGGAATCGGTCGGCGCGCCGCGGGCCGGCATCGGCCTCCGCGACCACATCGACGCGGTTGTGGCCGCGATCGACACCATCGACGGCCCGGTGGTGCTGGTCGGCCACTCCGGCGGCGGTGCCATCATTCACGGCGGCGTGGATGCGCGCCCGGACCAGGTGCTGCGCGCCGTCTACGTCGACAGCGGCCCGCTCGGAGCCGGTGCGGTCATCAACGACGGGCTGTCGGTCGAGGGCGACGACATCCCGCTGCCGCCGTGGGACGCCTTCGAGGCGGCTGAGCTCGTGGACCTGACCGACGACCTGCGGGCCGCGTTCCGGGCCCGCGCCGTTCCGGAACCGAGGCGTGTGGCTTCCGACCTGATGCAATTGCAGGATGAGCGCCGCTACGACGTTCCGGCGACGATCATTTCCTGCGAGATCTCGTCTTCGCTGGTCACCGAGTGGATCGCGGCCGGGCATCCGTTCGTGGCGGAGCTCGCCCGCCTCCACGACGTCGAATATGTGGACCTGCCGACCGGGCATTGGCCCCAGTTCACCCGGCCGGCCGAGCTCGGCGCCGCCATTCTGGCGGCCGTGCGGCGCACGGCCTGATCGGGCGCAGTGCGCGCCCGGGGCGAAAAGCCCGTCTCATCGAGCCGAATGTCCGCGCATTCTTGAGGCCGATCTCCCCGTGCTGGTGCTGTCAGCCGCCAGTCCAGGCGTCCACGCTGAGGTCGAACCCGGCGGTGCTGCAGGCCGCGCTGACACCAACCAGGGCCTGCCCCCACTCTGCGGACAGAGGATCGACCATTTTGTTGGCCGATGTCGGCAACATGCCCTGCAGCGCCTCCATCTGGTCCGCCACCGCGGAGCCGGGCACCGTGTCCACGCGGGCGCATAGGCGACCCGCACCGCCGCCAGGTAGGCCGGGTCACGCTGCGCCCTCGCGAAGGCTCTTTCGGAGCCCGTGTTTCGCACCAATGAGAGCCCCCGATCGGTGATTGGGCCAGCATGGCATAGCATCCAGGCTGCTTCCCGCGCCGCCTCGGCCGCCGCTGCGCTGGCCGTCGGCGTCGCGCGGGAGCTGCGCCACGCCATGCCCGGCGTGCCACGCGATCAGCGGCGCGCGAGGCGAACAAGGCGCGCGAGACGGATGCTGCGGCACCGGCCCCGCACGGATGCCTCAGACTGGGGAGATGGAAGACTTCGCCCTCGGCGGTGACGGCCCCGTGTGCCCGGCCTGCGGAGTCGAGATGACCGCAGACGGCGTGGAAACCGCCGAGGGACTCGAGTCCTGTCACCGGTGTCCGCGCTGCAACCTGGTCGTCGTCGTTCCGGGCCTCTGGGCCGAGTGAGCGTCAGTCGATGGGCGCCACTCCGGCCGGCGGCGTCACCGCGACCGAGCGTCCGGGGAGGCGCCCGGGGGGAGTGAGCCCCTGCCGCGGCCCGCCTACTGGCCGGGAGCCCGATACGCCGGTGTCTTTTTGGTGGCAGCGTCGAGATCCTCCACGCTCAGGAGCGGCTTCAGCCGCACGGTCACGGACCCGGTCGAATTGATCATCAGCGAGAGGGCCGCGGCGTCGGACGGCTCCGGAATCTCGATGATGCCCAGCACGTCGGTCTCGCCGAAGGCGTAATACAAACTTTCGACCGAGCCGCCCACTGATTTGAGGGCCGCGACCAGCGCCTCCCGACGGCTGGTGCCGCCCTCGCGCAGCAGGCCCTTGATGCCCTCGCCCACGTAGTTCGCTTCAAACAAGTACTTGCTCATGGTCATTCCCATCCTGTCCCGTGATGTTCAGGACGCGGGCATCCGGAGGAATGCCCGAGACCTGTGCGCGGTGACCTGCCGAGACGCGGCACCGTCGCTTGGTCCCCGAAGTGGGGCTGCGGATCATGCTAGGCCCGGCGATTCCCAGTGGCAACGGGGTGGCGGCCCGGTGGTCGAGCTCGTCGAGACCCGGTAGGCCGCCCTCGAGATGAGCGTACAAATCTTCGAATAAACTAGCCCAAGTATGTGAACAACTCTCGACTACGTGTGCCCATTAAGGTATCCTTGGAACATGATGAANACTCTCGACTACGTGTGCCCATTAAGGTATCCTTGGAACATGATGAACCTCGCGGAAGACCTCAGGCAGGCGGCCGAGGCTGTGGCCCTGTTGGGCTCTTCGAGTGCGGACTATGAGGCTCTGCCCGATGCCGCCCTGTTGGCTGGTCAGGGGCAGATCGTGTCGGCCCGCCGGTTGCTCGACACCCGCGCCGCGTGGATGGCGGGCACGATCGCCCGCCGGTCCCGGCCGGAGCTTGGGCACTCCGGGTTGGCGGCGCGGCAGGGGTTCCTGTCCCCGGAGGCTTTGATCCAGAAGTGGACCGGGTCCTCGAAGGGCG
>NZ_SOGK01000100.1:0-25233 GCF_004564305.1 Cryobacterium sp. TMT3-29-2 | reverse complement strand
AGCCATCGTCATCGAAGCCGCCCACCACCGAACACCGCAGCGACCCCGCGAGCCCCGCCGCGAGAGCCTGCAGCTCAGCGACCGCCCACGCCGCCGCGGACGAGCCGGGTACGGCATCCGCTGCGGGGTGTTCCTGGATGTTGGTCACAAGATGAGTCTAGCTCAAATAGAACAAACTATCTACACTGCACAGCTACTTGCGTCAGTTTTCTCGAACAAAAAAATGAGCGACACTCGCCCAGCGGGACCTGCCGACAGCGCGGCGCTCATCCGCCACACACTGTCACACGTCGGGCAACGAGGTCCGGTGCCGAACCAATTCGACGGAGATTCTGCGAAGACTGGACGTATGTAGCCGAATCTAGGCCGCCACGGGCAAAATCTCCGTCGAATTCGTTCGGGCGGGCGGGCGTTCGGGAGGGCGGGCGGGCGTTCGGGAGGGCGGGCGGGCGCGACGTGCCTACGGTCGCTCCAATTCGTGGGCCAGCGCCTCGAGTTCGGCACCGCCGGCCATCAGCGCGGTCATCTCTTCGATCGTGATCTCATTCTTGGCGAAGTCGCCCATGCTCGTGCCACGCTGAAGCAGCAGGAACCGGTCGCCGACGGGGTAGGCGTGGTGCGGATTGTGCGTGATGAAGACCACCCCGAGCCCCCGGTCCCTGGCCCGGGCGATATAGGAAAGCACAACCCCTGCCTGTTTGACGCCGAGCGCCGACGTGGGCTCGTCGAGGATGACGACCTTCGCCCCGAAATACACGGCTCGCGCGATGGCGACGGATTGCCGTTCGCCGCCGGAGAGCGTTCCGATCGGCCGGTCCACGTCGCGCAGGTCGATGCCCATCCGGCCCAGCTCGTGTTTCGTGGTGGCCCGCATGCTGGCCACATCGAGTCTCCGCAGAGGGCCTCGACCTCGGGTCACCTCGGAACCGAGGAAGAAATTGCGCCACACCGGCATCAGCGGCACCACGGCCAGGTCCTGGTAGACGGCGGCGATGCCGAGGTCGAGCGCCTCCCGCGGATGTGCAAACCGGCGCTCAACCCCGAAGGCGAGGAGGGTACCCTCCGAATGCTGGTGGGTTCCGGAGAGGATTTTGATGAACGTCGATTTGCCTGCACCGTTGTCGCCCAGCACGCAGAGCACTTCCCCGGCGCCGACGGATGCCGACACGCCCGCCAACGCCCGCACCGATCCATAGGTCTTGCCGACACCCTGCACCTCGAGGAGGGGCTCCGGACGGATCGCCGCCGGGAGGATGGGCTCCGGCCGGATCGACCCCGGCGTCATGCGCGCACCCCGGGCTGGCGGCGAACGAGGAGGTTGACCAGAACGGCGAGCAGCAGCATCCCGCCGAGGAAAGCCTTGAGCCAGTTGTTGTCCCACTGGGCGAACACAATGCCCTGCAGGGTCATCCCATAGATCAGGGCGCCGAGGGCGGCTCCGATCGCTGATCCGTAGCCGCCGGTGAGCAGGCATCCGCCCACGACTGCACAGATGATGTAGATGAATTCCTGGCCGACCCCGGTCGTGGCCTGCACCGTGGACACGTCGAAAAGCTGCAGCATACCCACGAGCCAGCCGGCACCGGCCGTCGTCATGAACAGCCCGAGCTTCACCTTGAACACGGGCACGCCGACCTGCCGGGAGCTCGTGACCTGGCCGCCGACGGCGAAGATCCAGTTGCCGGGCCGAGTGCGCAGCAGAACCCAGGTGGCCAGAGCGGTCAGCGCTATCCACCAGACGATCGAGATCTTGACGTCCATGCCCAGCAGGGGGAACGAGGAGCCGAAGAAGACCTTGACCTGGTCGAACCCGGATACCGCACCCATGCCCTGGATGGCGACACTGCCCGTGATGAGCTTGGTCAGGGCCAGGTTGCAGCCCTGCAGGATGAAGAAGGTCGCCAGGGTCACGATGAAACTGGGCAGTCCCGTCTTCATGACAACCCAGGCGTTTCCGGCACCGATCGAGAGCGCCACCGCGAGGGCCAGCACGAGCGCGAGCCAGATATTCAGGCCCCACTGGGTGGTGACCACGCCGACGATGAGCCCCGTCGTGCCCGTCATCGCCCCGGCCGAGAGGTCGAACTCCCCGCCGATCATCAACAGGGCGACGGCCACGGCCATGATGCCGAACAGGGAAGCTGAGTAGAGCCAGGTGGAGATGCCCGCGGGCGTCAGGAACGCCTGCGTGGACACCGAGAAGAACAGGAAGATGGCCAAGGCTGCGACGAGCGCGCCGATCTCAGGTCGGCGCACCAGGGTGAGCAGCGGATGCGCCCGCTTCTTCCGTTCATCGATCCCCGCGCCCACAGCGACGGTCATCTCGTGCCGTTCTCCGCGAACTTCGCGACCTGGGCCGCGTTCTCCTTCGTCACGAAGCCCGGCCCGGAATAGACCGGCAGTCCGCCGCCGACGACGTCGCCGTTGCGTTTCTGCAGGGTGAGGAAGGTCACGGGCAGGTATCCCTGGGAATAGGACTGCTGGTCGACCGCGAACAGCATCTTGCCGCCCTGGATGAGCCGGGTGACGTCGGCGGACACGTCGAACGTGGCCAGCGCTGCCGGACTCTTCGCCTCGTCGATGGCCTGGCTCGCGGCCACGGCCACCCCGGTCTGCAGGGTGAGAACGGCATCGATGGACGGGTCGGCAAGGAGTTTGCTCTTGATGGTGTTCTGGGCATCCGCGAGGTTGGCGACGTCGACCTGAACGTTGCTGACGGTCGCGCCGACCGTGTCGGCGGTACCCTTGCACCGCTCCTCGAGTCCGGAGTTGCCGGCCTCGTGGATGATGCAGATGACATTGGTCACGTTCGCGGCGGCCAGCTGTTCGCCGGCCCCCTGGCCCGCGATGAACTCACTCTGACCGACGTGCGTCTGCGCGCCGAACTCGAGGGACTTCTCCAGGCCCGAGTTGATAGTGATCACCGGGATGCCGGCGGCAACAGCTTTCTCGACGGCGCTCTTGACGCCGTCCGGGTTGGCCATAGAGACGATGAGACCGTCGGGCTGGGCAGCGATGGCCGCCTCGATCAGCTGGCTCTGCTTGACCGGGTCGCCATCGCCCTGGTAGGTGACCGTGGCACCGAGGTCGGTGCCCGCCTGCTCGGCGCCGCTCTTGACGACGTCCCAGAAGGAGTCACCCGCGGTGCCGTGGGTGACCACGGCGATCGTCACCTTCTCCCCCGCCGCCGCGGTGTCGGCACCCGATTCCGTGGCCGTGCACCCTGACAGTGCCAGGGACGCGACCCCGAAAACGGCCAGCAGGCTGATCTTGAGCTTCATGTCTGTTCGCTTTCCGACTGTCGTACGAAGGCCTGACCCGGCGGGTGTCCGCCGGTGACCTGGTGCATTTCGAACTTACTGGACGATAAAAGCCAAAAAAGCCCCCGGAACCATGTGGTCCCGAGGGCTGATAGTTGCGGGGGCAGGATTTGAACCTACGACCTCTGGGTTATGAGCCCAGCGAGCTACCGAACTGCTCCACCCCGCGTTGCAAGAACAAACTTACCACAGCCTCGGACCAGGTGGATCCCCTACTGAATCGAGGTCCGCGGTACTCCCGGTTTCCTCGGACGCTTCCTGACGAAGGGTGGCTACGATGTCGGACAAACCAGAAGCCGCTTCCGATCGTCGGACGGAGTGATCCGTGGACTGCTGGCCAACAGCCTGGAGACGGCAGCCCTGGGCGACATCGGGTTCTTCGAGGTCGGAGCCGCCGCGGCCCTCGAAGTCCGTTGGACAGGTCGCCCGCGATCACCGCCCGGCCATAAACGGAAATCTCCCTACAGCCACTCCTTCCGTTCAATTTGGATCTGGGGTTTTATCATCAGTGCCCGCACCATCCCCCAGTACCCAGCGAGGTATTCCGTATGCGCCGAAACCCGATTGTTGCCGGTCTTGTCGCTGTGACGCTCGCTGGCCCACTCCTGTTTACCGGCTATACCGGCCCATCCACCTGACCTCGCAGTCCGGTCATGATTCCGTCGGCGCCCCAGCCGGCGAGCACTCAGAGTTGCATGTCAAGACGGCTCTGGCTCCAGCCGGACCCTCGGCCACTCCGCTGCCGCGAACAGGGTGGACCGTGTCTCAAATGGGCGAATCGGCCGTTTTGAGATCCATGCCAGCTCGGATGGCGCGAACCGGGGAGCCGCAGTCGCAACGGGAACCTGGGCCGACAACTCGTTGGAAAAGACGTCGGGATTCACCCTGGTGGCGACACGTTTCGTGCGACTGACCGCGATCACGGAAGCAGGAAACCGCGGCCCCTGGACCGGCGCCGCCGAGCTCAACCTCGTCGCGGAAACAGGCACCCCCCCAGCCGCCACCACCCGCACCAGCGCCCGCCGCGCTCACCCGGACCGGCTGGACCGTAGCGGCCAGCGACCAGGAGACGACCCGCGAAGACGGCAGCGCCGCGAACGTGCTCGACGGCAGCCTCACCATGATCTGGCATTCCCAGAACTCCCCCACCTTGGTCCCGTTGCCGCACAGCATAATTCTTGACATGCGGTCGACCAACGAGGTCTCCGGTTTCACCTACGCCCCAAGGTCCGGCACGTCCCGGAACGGCACCATCGGCCAGTACGCCATCGCCGTGAGCTCCGGTGGCACGACCTGGAGCGTACCGCTCGCCAGTGGAACCTGGGCTGACACCAGCCAGGCGAAGGCCGTCACGTTCCCGGCTGTCCAGGCGCGATACATTCGCCTGATCGCGACGACCGAGGCCGGCAACCGCGGACAGTGGACCTCAATGGCGGAACTGAACGTGATCGGTTGATCCCTCTCAGCGCCGCCGCCCGCTCCGACCCCACGGGGTCGAAGGGAACCTGGGGTGCGACGATCGGTTTCCCGCTGGTTCCCGCGGTGGCGGCCCTTCTGCCCGGCAACAAACTGCTGACCTGGTCCTCGTATTCCACTACGACCTTCGGCGGGGCCAACGGCAGGACCGCGATTCCGTCTGATCCGGGTGTCGTGGTCCCCGGTTACTGTCGTTTATTCGCTATGGACGCCAACGGGGTGCCGAGCGTCGCCAAGACGATCCAGATCGGGTAGCCGAATTGGGTTCTTCCCGTCGTGCCGAAGGTCTCAACGACGACCGAAAAAGAGAAAGGACCGGTGCAGCATTTCTGCTGAGCCGGTCCATCTTCTTGCTTTGGTTGCGGGGGCAGGATTTGAACCTACGACCTCTGGGTTATGAGCCCAGCGANTTGGTTGCGGGGGCAGGATTTGAACCTACGACCTCTGGGTTATGAGCCCAGCGAGCTACCGAACTGCTCCACCCCGCGTTGCAAGCACAAATTTACCACAGCCCCCGGGGCGGTCCGACCACACACCGCCCCGACCGGGCCGCGATATGCAAAACGCGGGTGCTGCGCCGCTCCGCGGGAGGCGTGCCTCCGTCGGAGCGGCGCAGCACCCGCGCAGCGGATGAAGCGGCGCGCGTGCGCTACTGGTCGAGCAGCACCAGCAACTCGGCGACCGCATCGTTCAGCTTCTTATCGGCTGCTCCGTAGGCGGTGAAGTCTCCGGTCGTCAGCGCGGCCTGCTTCTCGGTCACAGCCAACTTGGCCTCCGCGAGGAGTGACTGAATCCGGGCATCCGTCGCCGGGTCACCGGTCGAGCTCGACGGGGTGGTGTCGCCCTCGGCCGGGGTCTCCCCCTCCACGGGCGTTTCGGTCGGCGGCACATCGGTGTCGCCGGCGCTGGCACCGGAGTCGCCGCCGAAGAGCACGTCTAGGGCCTTGTCCAGCGTGTCCTCGAATGCGATCTGGTCTCCGAAGGCGACGAGCACCTTCTGCAGCAGCGGGTAGCTGGTCTCACCCGTCGACTGCACGTAGACCGGCTGCACGTAGAGCAGACCGCCACCGACAGGCACGGTGAGCAAGTTGCCGTTGAGGACCTTGGACTGGCCCTGCTTCAGCAGGTTCAACTGCTGCGAAACGGTCGGGTCGGCGTTGAACTTGGCCTGCACCTGGCCGGGGCCGGGCACCGTCACATCCTTCGGCAGGTTGAGCAGGCGCAGCTTGCCGTAGCCTTCCGACCGCTTCCCGTCGGTCGAACCGGCATCCGCGTCTACCGCCAGGTAGCCGGTCAGCACGTTTCGGCTGGTCGCGCCGCTCGCATCCGGAATGAAGGTCGAGTAGAGCGAGAAGGCCGGCTTCTCCTGGCCCGGGACCTGCATGGTCAGGTAGTACGGCGGCTGCAGGGTCGTGTTCGTCGACGGCGACACCGGGTCGTTCGGCGTGGTCCAGGCGTCGTCGACCGAGTAGAAGGAACCCGGGTCGGTGACATGGTACTTGCCCAGAACCCTGCGCTGCACCTTGAACATGTCGGCCGGGTAGCGCACGTGGCTCATCAGGTCGCCACTCATCTCGGTCATCGGCTTGAGCGTTGACGGGAAGATCTTCTGCCAAGTCTTGAGCAGCGGATCCTCTTCGTCCCAGGCGTAGAGGGTGACTTCGCCGTCATAGGCGTCGACCGTAGCCTTGACCGAGTTGCGCATGTAGTTGATGTTGTCGAGTGCGAACGGCTGCGGGGGCGTTTCCGTGTCGGCGATCGCGTCGCTCAGCCCCACTGAGGTGGAGTACGGGTAGGTGGCCGAGGTGGTGTACCCGTCCACGATCCACTTGACCTTGCCATCGACGATCGACGGGTAGGCGTCCGAGTCGAGGGTGAGGTACGGGGCAACCTTCTGCACCCGGGTGACCGGGTCGCGATCGTACAGGATCTGCGACTTCTCGTTGACGGCGTTGGCCAGGAAGATCTGCTCCGACTGGAACTTGAGCGCGTAGATCAACTTGTTGAACGCGTTGTCGAGCTTAGGCCCGCCGTCGCCGGTGAAGGTCGTGTAAGTCTGCTGCGCGCCATCCGTTCCCGACGGGTAGTCGAGCTCGACCGGCTTGCTGCCCTCGGGCGCACCCACGATGGAGTACGGCGCGCTGGTCTCGCCGAAGTAGATCCGCGGCTCGTAGTCGGGCAGCGACCCGGTGCTCGGGATGCCCGACTCGAGGAACACGGGCTGGCCGGCGGCCGAGCGCTGGTTGCCGTAGGCCGCCACGACGCCGTACCCGTGGGTGTAGACCACGGTCGAGTTGACCCAGGTGTTACCGGCGTTCAGGCCGGACAGCTGCAGGTCGCGCACGGTGACCACGGTGTCCTGGGACTTTCCGTCGATCGTGTATCGGTCGACGTCGAGGTTCTGCGGGAACTGGTAGTACTGCTTGAACTGCTCGAGCTGGGAGAAGGCGTCACTGACCAGGGCAGGGTCGAGGATGCGGATGTTCGCGGTGGTCTCCGCGTCGGCGCGCAGGGCGCCGGGCTCGGCCGTCGTGCTCGCGTTGTAAGGAATCTCTTCCACGTCAGCCACGTCGTAGGCGTCGCGGGTGAGGTCGATGTTGCGTTGAATATAGGGTTCCTCGAGCGTCTTGGCGCTCGGGACCACCTGGAACCGCTGCACGACCCACGGGTACAGCGAGCCGAGCAGGAGGCTGCTCACGATCAGCAGCGCGGTGCCCACGATGGGCAGACGCCAACGGCCGATGACGGCCGTGAGGAGGAAGAGGATGGCGACGAGGGCAGCGATACCGGCCAGGATGGCCCGGCCCGGGATCGTGGCGTTCACGTCGGTGTAGCCGGCGCCGGTGATCAAGTCGTTGGTGTTGGTCAGGGTGGAGTACTGGTCGAGCCAGATGCTCACAGCCTGGAGCATCAGGTAGAGCGCGGCCGTCACGGCGATCTGGATGCGGGCGGCCTTGGAGACGATGACCTCGCGCCCGCTCACCCGGATCGAACCGTACAGGTAGCTCGTGGCCGCGGCGACCAGAGCCGAGATGAGCACGACGGCCGATGCGAAGCCGAGCACGGAGTGGAAGAAGGGGAGATCGAACAGGTAGAACGAGACGTCCAGCTTGAACTGGGGGTCGACTCGGCCGGTATCCGTGCGGTTGAGCCACATCAGGACGACCTGCCAGCGCGTCGCCGCGGCGACGCCGGCGAACAGGCCGAGCAGCGCGGGGATGCCGTACATGGCGAGGCGGCGCAGCGGCTCGATGACCTGCTGGTAGCGGTCGAGCTGCGAATTGAGCTTTGCGTAGACCGGCCGCGACCGGTAGGCGATCTGGATGCTCACCCAGACCGGGACCGCCATGGCGACGAATCCGATCAGGAAGAGTGTGGCACCGGCGAACCACTGCGTGGTCAGCACGCTGAGGAAGCCGAGCTGGTCGAACCAGAGCACGTCGGCATAGAGTCCCGCGAATACGAAGAAGATGATCACCAACCCCGCGATGATCGCTGCCGTAATGGCAAGGGGAGCACGGCTGCGCTGTGGCGCGGGCGCGCTACGGGGTTGTTGTGACGTCACGAATTGGCCTCTTGATCTCGAAATCGGCGGTCAAGCTTCATTCTAGACAACCGTCCCGAACGAATGCCGCACGTTCGCTGGGGAGTGGCTCGGGGTTATCCGAGTGGGCACTGCTCCAGGGCGTCGGTGTCCGAACCGATGCGGACGGCGTCGAGCGCGGCCAGTGCGTCGTCGAGGGTTTCGACGGAGAAGACCGTCATCCCGTCCGGCACATGCCCGGTGACCTCGTCGCAGTTGTCTGCGGGCGCGAGGAACCAGTCGACGTCATTCTGATCGGCACCGATCAGCTTCTGCCGGATGCCGCCGATCGGTCCCACCTCGCCAGCCTGGTTGATCGTGCCGGTGCCCGCGACATCCTCACCGCCCTGAATGAACCCAGGGGTGAGCGTGTCGATGATGCCGAGCGCGAACATCATGCCCGCACTGGGCCCGCCGACAGAATCGAGCTCGATCGTGACCTCGAAGGGGAAGTCGTAGTCGCTCGTCACGTTGATTCCCACCACGACGGCCTCACCTGCCTCGACCGGGGTTACCTCGACGGTCTCTCCGGCGCCGTCCCGGATGATTCCGATGGATGCGGCGTCGTCGACCCCGTTCCGCGTCAACGCCTCGCGCAGGGCCGTGATGTCGGCGACCTCTTGGCCGTTCACCGAGACCACCTGGTCGCCGGCGGCGATGGCTCCCTCGGCGGGCGAGTCGTCGGGCAGGGAGACGACCGAGAGGATCGTCGGGTAGTCATAGCCAAGACTGGTCAGAGCGGCGGCGATGGCATCCTGCTGCGAATTCACCATCTGCGCCTGGGTCTGCTCCTCGCGCTGCTTCGTGCTCACGTCGGGCGGGAACGCCGACTCGAGCGGGATCACAGCCTGGTTCGGGTCGAGCCAGGCGGCGGCGACGCTGAGCCAGCTCGGCCGGTTGTCGGGATTGCCCACGAGCGAGACGGTCAGCAGGTCGAGGCTGCCCTCGGTCGGGTAGACGGGTTCGCCCGACACGGAGATGAGCTGCACTCGCTCGCCGTCCTGTTCGGCCGTGCCGATGGTGTTGTAGACCGGGCCCGGCTTCTCGATCACATACGGCGACGGCGTCACGGCGAGGATGAGGCCGATGACCATGGCGATCCCGAGCACCACCCAGCCTGCCCCGACGGCGCGAGTGGATCGGCCGGACGGCGGTACTGGGTGATCGGTGAAGAGGGCCACCGGTCTCCTTCCAGGGATTGTGCCGGCTGTTCGCGGCAGGCGGACACCGGTTTACCAGCGTAGGTCATTTCCCAGTTCGCTCCGGGGATCTCGGGCTAGCGTAGGAGAACGCGACTGAGAGGTGCCTGAAGTGGCCGACGACGACTCCCGACCCGACGAGGGTCACAATCCCGAAGATGAGTTTCGGGACATGCTGCGCGACATCCTGAGTGGGAAGTCGTCCATCGACCCGAGCCAGCTGGCCGGGGCGGCGGGCCTCCCGAGCGACCCCGCGAGCATCTCCGCGCTGATGAACCAGTTGCAGGGAGCCCTGCGCGGCAGCGGCGACGGCTCCATCAATTGGGATGCCGCTCTCAGCCAGGGCCAGGAACGTGCGGCCCAGGGTCAGCTCGATGTGACCCCGGCCGAACGTGCCGCCCTCGACCAGGCGTTCCACATCGCCTCCCTCTGGCTGGACGAAGTGATCTCGGTCGCGGAGCTCACCACTCCGCCGCGCCTGATGACCCGCAAGGAATGGGTCACCGCGACCATGCCGCTCTGGACCCAGCTCGCCGAGCCCGTGGCGACCAGCATCTCCGATTCCCTGACCCGGGTACTTACCGACCAGGCCCCTGAGGAGCTCAAGGGCATGATGGCCGGTGCCGGCCAGGTGATGCGCAGCATCGGCGGCACCCTGTTCGCCATGCAGCTCGGCCAAGTCGTGGGCCAGCTGTCCAGCGAGGTCGTCTCCGGCGGCGACGTCGGCATCCCTCTGCTCAGCGACCAGCAGGCCGCCCTGCTCCCTCAGAACGTGGCCGCGTTCGGCGAGGGTCTCGACGTGCCCGCCGACCAGGTGCAGATCTACCTCGCCGTGCGCGAGATCGCCCACGCTCGCCTGTTCCGCCACTCCCGGTGGCTGCGCCTGCACCTGATCAGTTCGATCACGGACTTCGCCCGTGGCATCCACATCGACTCCAGCCGCCTCGAGCAGCTCGCGGACGGCTTCGACCCGGCGAATCCGGAGGAACTGCGTGCGGCCATGGTCGACGGCTCACTGATCCCGCCGAAGAGCGAGGCCCAGCTGGCCGCGCTCTCCCGACTCGAGACGATGCTGGCCCTGATCGAGGGCTGGGTCGATGTCGTCACGCTCGAGGCCACGAGTCGGCTGCCCCGCGCGGACGCGATCGCCGAGACGGTGAAGCGGCGCCGGGCATCCGGTGGCCCTGCCGAGTCGGCGTTCGCCACCCTGGTCGGGCTCGAACTGCGGCCCCGGCGGCTGCGCGAGGCCGCCGCCCTGTGGCAGGCCGTGGCGGATGCCGTCGGCAACGAGAAGCGCGACGAACTGTGGGCACACCCGGACCTTCTGCCCTCGTCAGCGGACCTCGACGACCCGCAGGCCCTCGTGGCCCGCCTGACCAGCTCGGCGGCCGGGGCCGAGCCGGTGCTGGACGAGGTGGACCAGGCCCTGGAAGATCTGCTCCGCGACGACGACACGGAGCGGCCGCACGAGGTCTAGCTCACGATCGCATCGGGTAGGCAGTCGGGCCCTGACGAATTCGACGGAGATTTTCCGGTTGTGAGGCCGGAAAAGCACTTTTTCGGCCGTGTCGGCCATAATCTCCGTCGAATTCGTTAGATCAGGCCCTTCGTGTGCCAGATCGTCTTCGTCTCGGTGAACGCCAGGATGCGGGCCAAAGAGGGGCTCGCGGCATCCGGACCGTTCTCGGGCTGCAGCACCCGGGTGAGCGTCTCGGCCGCGTCGATCTCAAGGTGGATCCAGTCCAGGTCGCCGGCGCCGACCAGGTCGAGGGCGTTGACGTCGGCGTGACTGGCCAGCCACGGTGCCATCTCGGCCGGCGATCCGGTGAGGATGTTGACCACGCCTCCAGGAACGTCGCTGGTGGCAAGCACTTCGCCCAGGCTGATCGCCGAGAGCGGCATGGCCTCGTTCGCGACGACGACCACGGTGTTGCCGGGCACCAACGCGGGGGCGATCGCGCTGACCAGACCGAGCAGGGATCCCCCGGTCTGCGGCGCGATGATCGCGACGACACCGGTGGGCTCCGGCACCGAGAGGTTGAAGTACGGCCCCGACACCGGGTTGGCGTTGCCGGCCACCTGCAGGTACTTGTCGGCCCAGCCGGCGTACCAGACCCAGCGATCGATCGACTCGTCGACCTGGGCGGACGCGGCGGCGGGCGTCACGCCCTCCGACTGCACGATTTCGGCCACGAACTGCGCCCGGCGCCCCTCGAGCAGCTCCGCGATGCGGTAGAGCACCTGGCCGCGGTTGTAGGCCGTGGCGCCGGCCCAGCCGCCGAGGGCCGAGCGGGCTGCGACGACGGCGTCACGAGCATCCTTACGGCTGGCCTTGGCGGCGTTGGCGAGGAATTCCCCGTCGTGGGAGCGGATCTCGTAGACCCGGCCCGACTCGCTCCGCGGGAACTTGCCGCCGAGGTAGAGCTTGTAGGTCTTGGGAACGGCGAGGCGGGTCACTTGGCTGCCTTCTTTCTTGAAACGGGGGTCTTCTCAGCCGGCGAAGCGACAGCCGGTGCGACGGATGCCGCGGGCGCGGCCGTCACGGTGCGCGCGGCCGCTCGGCCGGCGGCGGGCTTGAGGTACGCGGCGAGGCCGTGGCGGCCGCCCTCGCGGCCGTAGCCGGACTCCTTGTACCCGCCGAAGGGGCTGGCCGGGTCGAAACGGTTGAACGTGTTCGCCCAGATCACGCCGGCGCGCAGCTTGTCGGCGACGGCCAGCATCCGGCTGCCCTTCTCGGTCCAGATGCCGGCGGATAGGCCGTAGGGGGTGTTGTTGGCCTTGGCGACGGCCTCGGCCGGGGTGCGGAAGGTGAGCACGGAGAGCACCGGACCGAAGACCTCGTCGCGGGCGATGCGGTGACTGGTGGAGACATTGGTGAAGATGGTCGGCTTGAACCAGAAGCCGGTCTCGGGCAGCACGCAGTCCGGACTCCAGCGCTCGGCGCCTTCCTGCTCGCCGATGTCGGTGAGTTCCCGGATGCGCGCCAGCTGCTCCGCGCTGTTGATGGCGCCGATGTCGGTGTTCTTGTCCATCGGGTCCCCGAGGCGCAGGGTGGACAGGCGCGCCTTGAGACGCTCGATCACGTCGTCGTGGATCGACTCCTGCACGAGAAGGCGGCTGCCGGCGCAGCAGACGTGACCCTGATTGAAGAAGATGCCGTTGACGATGCCCTCGATGGCCTGGTCGATGGGCGCGTCGTCGAAGACGATGTTCGCGGCCTTGCCGCCGAGCTCGAGGATGACCTTCTTGTCGGTGCCGGCCACCGAGCGGGCAATGGCCCGACCGGCTCCGGTGGAGCCGGTGAACGCGACCAGGTTGACGCCGGGGTGGCCGACGAGGGCCTTCCCGGTGTCGCGGCCGCCGGTGACGATGTTGACGACGCCGGCCGGCAGGTCGGCCTGCTGCAGGATCTCGGCGAAAAGGAGCGCGGTCAGCGAGGTGGTCTCGGCCGGCTTGAGCACGACCGTGTTGCCGGCGGCGAGGGCCGGCGCGATCTTCCAGGCCAGCATCAGCAGCGGGAAGTTCCACGGGATTACCTGGGCGGCGACGCCCCGCGCGGACGGCGTGGGGCCGACCCCGGCGTGGTCGAGCTTGTCGGCCCAGCCGGCGTAGTAGAAGAACCAGGCGGCGACCAGAGGCACGTCGACGTCGCGGCTCTCTTTGATCGGCTTGCCGTTGTCGAGGGTCTCGGCCACGGCGAGCTCACGGGCCCGCTCCTGCACGAGGCGGGCGATGCGGAACAGGTACTTGCCGCGATCGCTGCCGGAGAGCTTCGACCAGGTCTTGTCGTAGGCGCGACGGGCGGCGGACACGGCCGCGTCGACATCCGCCGCGTCAGCGTGGGCGATCATCGCGATCTGTTTCTCGGTGGCCGGGTTGATGCTCTGGAACGGCTCACCGCGACCGGCGACGAACTGGCCGTCGATGAACAGTCCGTAATCCGCACGCAGGTTCAGGAGGGCCTGCGACTCCGGGGCCGGAGCGTAGTCAAGGAAGCTCATGGTGTAATCCTCAATCCATCGTCACGTAGTCGGGGCCGGAATAGTGCCCGGAGGTCATCTTCTGACGCTGCATCAGCACGTCGTTCAGCAGGCTCGACGCCCCGAACCGGAACAGGCCCGGCGTGAGCCATTCCTCGCCCACGGTTTCGGCGACGGTCACGATGTACTTGGTGGCGTCTTTGGATGTGCGGATGCCGCCGGCCGGCTTCACACCGACCCTCGCCCCGGTGAGGCGGTACCAGTCGCGCACGACCTCGAGCATGGAGAGGGTCACGGGCAGGGTGGCCGCGACGGGCACCTTGCCGGTGGAGGTCTTGATGAAGTCGCCGCCGGCCAGGATCGCGAGCCACGACGCACGACGCACGTTGTCGTAGGTGTTCAGTTCCCCGGTCTCGAGGATCACCTTGAGGTGCGCAGAGCCGCCGTCGGGACGGCGGCAGCTCTGCTTGACCGCCACGATCTCGTCGTAGACCTGACCGAACCGGCCGGACAGGAACGCCCCGCGGTCGATGACCATGTCGATCTCGTCGGCGCCGGCCGCGACGGCGTCGTGCACGTCCGCCAGCTTGACGGCGAGGGACGCACGCCCACTCGGGAAGGCGGTGGCGACGGCGGCGACGTTCACGCCGGCATCCGTGCCCGCGGAGTGCGCGGAACCGAGGGCGGCGACCGCGTGCGGAACCATATCGCCGTAGACGCAGACCGCGGCCACCCGGGGGCAGCTCAGGTCGCCGGCGTCGGGCGTGACTGCCTTGCCGACCAGGGACCTCACCTTGCCGGGGGTGTCGGCGCCCTCGAGGGTGGTCAGGTCGATCAGGCTGATGATCTTGTCGATCGCCCACTTCTTCGAGCTGGTCTTGACCGAACGGGTGCCGAGGTCGGCGGCACGCTGTTCCAGGCCGACGGCGTCGACGCCGGGGATGCCGTGCAGGTAGCGCCGCAGGTTCGCATCCGTGGCTTCTCCGCCGATGAGTGCCAGGGCGCGTTCCCCGGTGCTCAGCTGGGCCATGGCCGTGTCACTGGTTGTCATGAAGTGTCCTCGCGGTCGGAGTGCGGTCGGAGTGCGGTCGGAGTGCGGTCGGGGTGAGGTCGGAGTGCGGTCACGCGTCGTCGGCGAGGATGGCGAGTGCGGTGTCCTCGTCGGTGACGAGTACGGTGCACAGGCCGCTGCCGACGACGGCGCGGGCGATGGAGTGTTTGGAGCTGCCGGCGATCACGGCAATGGCCGTCTTCGCGTGGCGCAGCGCTTCGAGCTGGATGCCGACGGTGCGGCCGTCGAGTTCGGGGTCGACGATATTGCCGTTGCTGTCGATGTAGCGGCCGACGATGTCGCCGACGGCGCCCTTGCGCACGAGTTCGGCGACCTGGTCCACGGTGAGGTAGCCGCTGTCGACGAGAGCCGAGTTCTGGTCGGCCTGGCCGGCGCTGAACAGGTAGGCGGATGCCGCGGCGCCGAGGTGCAGCACGGCGGCGACGGATCGATCGGCTTCGATCGCGCTCTTGGTCTCGAGGCGCTCGAGAATGGCGGGGCTCGGCAGCAGGGTCGCCGCCCCCGAGGCCTTGTGGGCGATGGTGACGGCCGTGGCCGCCGCGGTGCCGGCGCGGCGATTGAGGCTGACGCCGCCGTTGATCTGCACGACGTTGACACCGTTGGCCCAGCCCTTCGCCAGGTGCAGCGACACCTCGTGCAGGGTGCGGCCCCAACTGATGCCGAGCGTGCGCGGCACGGGCCGCAGGCCCGTCAGGTAGTCGGCGGCGGCCTGGGCGGTGCGGGACTGGAGTTCCTCGTCACCGGAGACGCCGGCGGAGGAGACGACGATGGCATCCGTCAGCTGTGTGGTCTCACGCAGGCGGCGTTCGATGGAAAGGCGGCGGGCCCGCGGGTGCACGATCTCGATCCGGATGAAGCCGCTGGCCTTGGCCTGGGCGAGGAGCCGGCCCACTTTCCAGCGGGTCAGGCGGAGAACGGTACCGATTTCGTCCTGCGTCTTGTTCTCCTCGTAGTAGAGCTCAGCCGCGCGAATGGACAAGAGTTCGTCGGTGTCCGTCATGGTGCTCCGTTCCGTTCGGGTCCAGCCTAGGTCGCCGGTCTCCCCCGATCAACAGCTGTTGCTGATGTTGCTCATCCGCGCGTCGGAGCATCGACAGATGAACTCGGCACGCCCTAGGCTCAGATCATGCACCGAAGCTATGCTCTCGCCGTCGATCTCGGCGGAACCAAGGTCGAAGCCGCCCTCGTCGACGAACAGGGGGTGGTGCTCGCCGCCAGCCGGCACCGCTCCCCCACCGGCCCACTGAAAAGCGCCGAGGAACTCGCGGCCGCTGTGGAATCCGTGCTCATCCGTGCGCGCGCGGGCCTGCCGGCCGGAGCCGCCCTCCTCGGGGTGGGCATCGGCACCGCCGGCCCGATCACCGTGGAAACCGGCCAGGTCTCGCCGCTGAACCTGCCGGCCTGGCGGGACTACCCGTTGCGGGACTTAGTTGCGGCGCTCGTGCCCGAAGCCCCCGTGCGGCTGCGCCTGGACGGCCTCTGCATCACCCTGGCCGAGCACTGGCTCGGCGCCGGGCAGGGTGCCGACAGCCTGATGGGCATGGTCGTGTCCACGGGCGTCGGCGGGGGTCTGATCCTGGGTGGAACCACCGTCTCCGGTTCCAGCGGCAACGCCGGGCACATCGGCCACATCGAGGTCGGCGGGTTCGACGACCTCTGCGCCTGCGGCGGCACCGGATGCCTCGAGGCCGTAGCGTCCGGACCACGCACCGTGGCCTGGGCGCGCGCGCAGGGCTGGTCCGGACTCACCGGCGAGGATCTCTCGGCCGCGTACGCGGCCGGAGACCCGATCGCGATCAACGCGGTGAAGCGCTCCGGCCGGGCAATCGGCCAGGCGATCGCCTCCGCGACGAACCTCGTGGACCTCGACGTGGTGGCGATCGGCGGCGGGTTTTCCCACGTCACGCCCGACCTGTTCGACTTCGTGCGGGCGGCCGTCGCCGAGCGCACGGTGTTCTCCTTCGCGACCCGGGTGCGCGTCGTCGCATCCGCTCTCTCCGGCGACGGCCCTCTGATCGGGGCCGCGGCCCTGATCCATCGCGCCGAGCTGGTCGCCTGACGCTCACCAGCCTCCCGCTCCCCGCCGCTCCCCGCGGCTCCCCGCGGCTCCCCGCCGCTCCCCGCGGCGATCACCGAACTGTTGCCTGATCGGACAAATGTTGCCGGTGTGCGGGCAACATTTGTCCGCACGAGCGACAGTTGCGCTGGGGGCGGCGCCGGCTGCTCAGGCCAGGATGCCGCGGACTTTCGAGACGTCATCGTGCATCTGCACGATCAGCGGGTCGATTCCGGTGAAGGCGACCATGCCCCGGATGCGCTCAACGAACGACACCTCCACCACGTGGTCGTACAGGTCGATGTCCTGGTCGAGTACGTAGGCCTCGACCTGCTTCTGCGCCACGCCGTCGAAGGTGGGGTTGTTGCCCACCGAGATGGCTGCCGGGTAGCGGATGCCGGCATCCGTCAGCCAGCCCGCGTAGACGCCGTCCGCGGGGATGAGGCCCTCGGATGCCGGGGACAGGTTGGCCGTGGGAAAGCCGAGCTCGCGTCCCCGCTTCGCGCCGTGCACGACCTCGCCGCGCACCGTGGGGTTGTGCCCGAGCAGAGTGGTGGCCGCGCCGACCTCGCCGCGGGTGAGCAGCTCGCGGATCCAGGTGGAGGAGACCCGGCGCATCCGGTCTGGTTTCACGTCGTCGATCAGGCGCACGGTGAACCCGAACCGGTCCCCCAGCTTCTGCAGGAGGTGCACGTCACCGGCGCCGCGGGCGCCGAACCGGAAGTCGCGGCCGACCAGAACGGTGCGCGCGTGCAGCCCGCGCACCAGGATGCTCTCGATGAATTCCACGGGCGACAGGGCGGCCAGCGCCGCTGTGAACTCGAGCAGGAGGGTGGCGTGCGCGCCCGTCTCGGCGAGCAGGGCGAGCTTCTGATCGGTGCTGATCAGGGTCTGGGGGCACTCATGGGGGGCGAGCACGGCGAGCGGATGCCGGTCGAAGGTCACCACCACCGAGGCCAGTCCGCCCTGGTCGGCGAGTGCCTGCAGCTCGGCGATGACCGCGCGGTGCCCCGCGTGCACACCGTCGAACTTGCCGATGCTGACCGCGGAGGCAGGCCAGTCGGCGGGGATGTCGGCGACGCCGCGCAGCACCTTCACGCGCGCGCCTTGCCGCTGCGGGACAGCCACCACATGCCCAGGACCGGCAGCACGAGCGGGATGAAGAGGTAGCCGCGGCCGTACAGCGACCAGACCGAGTCGTGCGGAAACAGGGCCGGGTCGAGAAGGCTGAGGGTGCCGACCACGAGCACGCCGGCCAGCTCGAAGCCGATCGTGATCCAGGCCACGCGGCGCCAGCGGCCGCCACTCCTGATCAGGGCCACCGTGGCGACGATGTAGACGACCGCAGCCAGCGCGGATAGCGAATAAGACAGCGGGGCCTCAGCGAATTTGGAGACGATCTGCACGAAGGACCGGCCCGTGGCGGCCAGCGCGAGTAGACCGTAGACGGCGATCAGCACCCGTCCGATTCCGGTCACCGGGGTCGGCCGTGTGGTTCCGGCGGTCGTCCCTGCGGCGTTGCTCTCCTGTGCGGTCATGTCTCACTGATTATCGCAGCATCCGTGAAGCCGTTTTTCACGGAACCGGGACTTCACAGGCCCTGGACAGTCCAGATCTGCCACATGCGGTAGACCATCACGGCGACGCCGAGACCGGCAACACCCAGGATGACCGTGCTCCAGCGGCTGCGCTCGATCAGCGCCCAGGCGGCGGCGGCCACAGGCACCAGGATGGCGCTGATCAGGTAGGTGTAGAACTCGAGCAGGCTGCCGGTCGCGTTGTTGCCGGTGAGCGGGGCGACGATCGCAACGACGAGCTGCATGATCAGCAGCAACTCTACGAGTGCGGTGGCGCCCATGGTGAGGTCGTTGGGTTTGCGGCCGGCCAGACCGAGGGCGATGCAGAGCAGGCCGGCGAGGGTCGCCACGCCCAGCTGGAGCCACATGAACCACTCGATCATTCGGTCGCCTCCGGGGCTTCGGTCGGCGGGGCTTCAGCCCGTGGGGCTTCGGTCGGCGGGGCTCCAGTCCGTGGGGCTTCGGTCGGCGGGGCTCCAGTCCGTGGGGCTTCGGTCCGTGGGGCTTCAGTCGGCGGGGCCGTGAATGCCTCATCGGGCGGGAAGTTGAGCAGAGACTTGGCGTGGTCGCCGCGGTACTCGACCAGGCCGACCAGACGGCCGTCCGGCGCCACCGCCGCGATCGGGCCGACCGGTGCGGCGGCGCCAGGAGCGCCATCCGCGCCGGCCTCACGGGATGCGGCGTCCACCGCGATGCGCTTGCCGTGGGCGAGGTCGACGGCCTGCTGCTCGGTGAGGTCGAGGCGTCCCAGGATGCGCGTGGCGGCATCCGTCGGGCCGATCAGGCCGGCCGCGACGTCGAGTTCGGCGAGCGGCTGGGCCCTATCGACCCCGAACGGGCCGATCCGGGTGCGACGCAGGCTGGTGAGGTGGCCACCGACCGAGAGGGCGGCGCCGAGGTCGCGGGCCAGCGCCCGGATGTAGGTGCCGGAGGAACACTCCACCCGCACGTCGAGGTCGAGGAAGCCGTCGGCCACGCTCGTGGAGAGCAGCTCGAAAGCGCTCACGGTGACCGGGCGGGCGGGCAGGTCCACCGCCTCGCCGGCCCGCACCCTGGCGTAGGCGCGCTTCCCGTCGATCTTGATGGCGCTGACCGAGCTCGGCTGCTGCGCGATATCGCCGGTGAGTGCGTCGATGCCGGCCGCGACGGCTTCCGGCGTGATGGCGGCGACGGCGTCGACGGATGCCCGCGCCAGCTCTTCGCCCTCGGCATCGTCGGTCGTCGTCGAGGCACCCAACCGAATCGTCGCCCGGTATTCCTTGTCGAGGCCGACGACGTAGGTCAGCAGCCGGGTGGAGCTGTTGATGCCGAGGATCAGCAGGCCGGTGGCCATCGGGTCCAGCGTGCCGGCGTGGCCGACCTTGCGGGTGCCGGCCAGGCGGCGGGTGCGGGCGACGGCGTCGTGGCTGGTCCAGCCCTGGGGCTTGTCGACCAGCAGAAGGCCGCTCATACTGGCGCCGACCTTGCCCTGGGCTGCTTTGTCATTCACTCTTGCCATGGTATCCGGCGCCGAGTGCGAGGCTGCCCGCCGAGGCCCGGCCCACCGGGCGCGACCTAGGCTGAGGAGATGAAGATTGCGGTGATCGGAGCGGGAGCCCTCGGCGGCACCTTCGCGACCCTGCTCGCCCGGGCGGGTCACACCGTGACGGTGACGGCGCGCGGGCCGGCGCTGGCGGTGATCCGGGCCGAGGGGATTTCACTGACCGGCGCCTTCGGGGCCGCGCGGCAGCATCCGTTTGCGCTCGAACGCCTGGTCGAGACCCCGCAGCTGGCGCTGGTCTGCACCAAGGCTCAGGATGCGGCGGCTGCCGTCGGCGAGAACGCGCGGGTTCTCGACGGCTCCCCGGTGATCGTCGTGCAGAACGGCCTCGACGGGGTACGCACCGCGAGCGCGCTGCTCCCCCGCTCGGATTGCTTCGGCGCCCTGTCGATCATCGCGGCGAACTACACCGCTCCCGGTCTGGTCACGATCACCACCGCCGCGCCCACCTATCTCGGCCGCGGAACCGGCGTCGCGGATGCCGCCACCCTCGCCTGGCGGGACGTTCTCGCCGACGCCGTGCCCACGCTCGCCCTCGACAACTTCGTCGGCGCCCAGTGGACCAAACTGGTCGTCAACATGCTCAACGCCCTGCCCGCGATCACCGGGCTGAGCGTTCAGGCCGTCGTCGACCACCCCGGGCTGCGCCGCGTGATGACCGAGAGCATGCGCGAGACCGTGCGGGTCGGGATCACGCGCGGAGTGCGGTTCGGCAGCCTGCAGGGCCTTGGCGACCGGCCCTTGCGCGCCTTTTCGCGACTGCCGACAGCCCTCGGCCAGGTGCTGCCGCTGCGGCTGCGCGCCCGCATGGGCGACGTGCCGAACCTCGGCTCGACACAGCAGAGCCTGAAGCGCGGCCAGCTCACCGAAGTTGACTACCTCAACGGCGCCGTGGTGCGGGAGGCCGCCCTGGCCGGGGTGCGGGCGCCCGTGAACCAGTTACTGACCGCACTCGTGCACGAGGTCGAGGTGCGCGGGGTGCCGCTGGCCCCCTACGACGTGCTCGAACGATTTGCGGCGCTCCGTCGCTGACGCAGGCAGTCCGCTGGTCGAAACCCCCGGATCAGCAGCTGTCGAGGAACAGCCGCCGGGGGTCATGCGGGTTGCTCAGGTCGACGACGGCCGTCGCCCGGCTGCGCGGGCGCACCTGGCCGCGATAGAGCCGGTCGGCGACCGTGTGCTCGTTCTCCAGGTCGGCGTCGTCGGCAACGCCGGCACCGAACCGCACGGCATCCGCCTCGGTCTCCACCAGAACGCTGTACGACCACAGATCGCGCAGTTCCTTGCGGTTCAGGTACTCCCCGTCAATGATCAGCGTGGCGTCGGGAGGCCCGGTCAGCCAGGTCGGTTCGATCCAGGTGTCCCGGGCGGCGTCGAACGCCCGGGTGACGAAACCGGTGCTGCCCCCCAGCCGGAACGGGTCGAGCAGCACGCGCCGCAGCAGCGAGAAGTCGTAGAGATAGCGCAGCAGCCGCTCGGGTGATTCCGGCCCGAAGCGCTCCTGCTCGGCGCGGGAATGCCGGAAGTTCTGGAGCGAGGCCCGGAACACCGGATGCTCCCGCTCCTCGAACACGGCGGCCAGGTCGTCCGCAAAGGCGGCGCGTGTCTCGGCATCCGTGCCGTCGACGGCGAGGACCGTGCGGCCCAGGCCGTAGACGCCGAGAATTTCGGTGGCGAGTTCGCGCAGGAACTCAATCCGGTCAGTGGAGACAAGCTTCATCATCCGAGCCTAGGTTAGAACGGTGGATCCCACACTCCCGCTGCCGCCTGCCGCCGACTCCCCAGCCCTCAGCCTGGCCATCAACGCCTGGTTCAGGGGCAACGCCCGCGACCTCCCCTGGCGCCGCACCGGCTTCGGTGCCTGGGGCGTGCTGGTGAGCGAGTTCATGCTGCAGCAGACTCCCGTCAACCGGGTGATTCCCCGGCTGGCGGAGTGGCTGGAGCGCTGGCCGACCCCGGCCGACCTGGCCGCCGTGCCACCGGGCGAGGCCGTACGCGCCTGGGCGACGCTCGGCTACCCGCGACGCGCGCTCTGGCTGCACGCCGCTGCGGTGGAGATCACCGAGCGTCACGACGGGGTGGTGCCATCCGACGTCGACGCCCTGCTTGCCCTCAGCGGGATCGGCGACTACACGGCCAGGGCGGTCGCCGCGTTCGCCTACGGCCTGCGGCATCCGGTCGTCGACACCAACACCCGCCGCGTCATCGCCCGCGCCGTGGCCGGCCAGGCCGAGCCGGCCCCGCCCAGCCGCACCCGGGATCTCGACGCCATGGGCGCGCTCCTCCCCCACGCCGTGAGCGACGCCGCCGTGTTCAACGCCGGCATGATGGAGCTGGGCGCCGTGGTCTGCACCGCGAGGAGTCCCCGCTGCGACGACTGCCCCATCCAGAGCGTTTGCGCCTGGCGCCTGGCGGGCTACCCGGCGTATTCCGGCCCCCGCAAGGCCGTACAGAAGAAGTTCGAGGGCAGCGACCGCCAGGTGCGCGGGCTGATCATGGCCGAGCTGCGCGCCACCCGGCATCCGGTGACGGATGCCGAGATCACCGGTCTGTGGCCGGACGGAGTCCAGCGCGACCGGGCTCTGGCCGGCCTGCTGGCCGACGGACTCGCCGTCTCCACTGCGCCCGGCGCGTACACCCTGCCGCACGGATAGGCACCAGGCACACGAAAGGCCGAGCCCGGGAGCATCCGTTCATGGATGTCCCTGGCCCGGCCGGCCGGTCACTGACCGGAACGCGCTGCCGTGCTACTTCTCTGAATCCGCCTCAGCGGCGACCTCGGCGTGCAGGCCCACCGCGGGCTCAGCCTCGTCGTCATCGCCATCGTCGTCGTCGTCGTCGTCGTCGGCGTCGGCGTATTCCCGCGGCTTGACGTAGGGATCCTCGTCGCCGGCGTACTTCGCCGTGCGAGCCTGTTCCTCCACCTGCGTGTCGCGCTCGCGCGCCTCACGCAGAAGGTCGTCGATCAGGGCCGCATTCTCCGGGATGGCGTCCGCGATGAACTCGAGCGACGGCGTCAGGCGTGCCGTGATGTTCTTGCCGACCTCGCTGCGCAGCATCCCGGTGGCCGCCTTCAGCGCCGCAGCGCTGTCGGCCCGTTCCTCCGCGGAACCGTAGACCGTGTAGAACACCGAGGCGTGCTGCAGGTCACCGGTGACCTTGACGTCGGTGATGGTCACAAAACCGAGTCTCGGGTCACGGAGACCGCGCTCAATGCGCTTGGCCACGATGACCTTGATGCGGTCGGCCATTTTTCTGGCGCGTGCCGGATCTGCCATTGTCTCACTCCTATTGTCGAAAATTCACCGAAGATACGGGCCCCGCCGGGTCCCTGTTCAGGAACCCCGGCGAAACCCGCACCCAACATCCGTAAGTCGTTAGACCCGCGGCTTTTCCTTCATTTCGATCGTCTCGATCTCGTCACCGATCTGGATGTCGTTGAACTTGCCCAGGCCGATACCACACTCGAAGTCCGTGCGGACCTCGGTGACGTCGTCCTTGAAGCGACGCAGCGACTCGATGCCGAGGTTGTCTCCGACGACGACGCCGTTGCGGATGACCCGCGCCTTGGCGTTCCTCGTGATGACACCCGAGCGAACGATGACACCGGCGACGTTTCCGAACTTGGAGGAGCTGAACACCTCGCGAATCTCGGCGACACCACTCTGCACCTCCTCGAACTCGGGCTTGAGCATTCCCTTGAGGGAATTCTCGATGTCCTCGAGTGCGTTGTAGATGACCGAGTAGAACCGCACGTCCACGCCTTCACGGGCTGCGCGTTCGCGTGCCTTCGTGTCGGGGCGCACGTTGAAGCCGATGATGATCGCGTTGTCGACGGTGGCGAGGTTGACGTCGCTCTCCGTGACCGCACCGACACCACGGTGGATGATGCGCAGCTGGACCGAATCGTCGACCTCGATCTTGAGCAGCGACTCTTCCAGTGCTTCGACAGCACCGGAAACGTCACCCTTGATGATGAGGTTGAGAGACTCGACCTTGCCCTCTTCGAGTGCACGGGTGAAGTCTTCGAGGCTGATGCGCTTGCGGGCCTTGGCCAGCAGGGCGTTCCGCTCGGCGGCTTCGCGCTTCTCGGCAATCTGACGTGCCGTGCGGTCTTCCTGGATGACCAGGAAGGTGTCGCCTGCACGAGGAACGCTGGAGAGGCCCTGAACCTGGACTGCACGGGACGGAGTGGCGGCGAGCACGGGCACGCCGTTTTCGTCTGCCATCGCCCGAACACGGCCGTAGGCCGTGCCCGCCACGATGGAGTCTCCGACGTGCAGGGTTCCCGACTGGATGAGCACGGTCGCCACGGCGCCACGGCCCTTGTCGAGGCGTGCCTCGATGGCCACGCCGCGAGCGTCCTTGTCCGGGTTGGCCCGCATGTCGAGGCCAGCGTCCGCGGTGAGCAGCACGGCGTTCAGGATTTCCTGAATTCCGGTGCCCTGCTTCGCCGACACGTCGACGAACATGACGTCTCCACCATATTCTTCGGCGACGAGGCCGAACTCGGTGAGCTGCTGACGCACTTTCTGCGGGTTAGCGCCGGGCTTATCGATCTTGTTGACTGCGACCACGATCGGCACGTTGGCGGCCTGGGCGTGGTTCAGCGCCTCAATCGTCTGCGGCATGATCCCGTCGTCCGCCGCGACCACGAGGATCGCGATGTCGGTGACCTGGGCACCACGGGCACGCATGGCGGTGAACGCCTCGTGGCCCGGCGTGTCGATGAAGGTGATGGCGCGTTCGATGCCCTCGTGCTCGGTGATGACCTGGTAGGCACCGATGTGCTGCGTAATGCCGCCGGCTTCGCCCGCCGCAACCTTGGCGTTGCGGATGGCGTCGAGGAGCGCGGTCTTACCGTGGTCGACGTGACCCATGACGGTGACGACGGGAGGACGGGCGACGAGTTCCTCGTCGGTCTCGTCTTCCAGCTCCTGGTCGATGTCGATGTCGAAGCCGAGCAGAAGCTCACGGTCCTCATCGTCGGGCGAGACCATCTGGATCTTGTAGCCGAGCTCGGAACCGAGCACGTCGAACGTGGCCTCATCGAGGGACTCGGTCGCCGTGGCCATCTCACCGAGGTGGAACAGCACGGTGACCAGGTTTCCGGGGCTCGCGTCGATCTTGTCGGCGAAGTCCGTGATGGACGCACCACGGCGCAGCCGTACAACGGTTCCGCCGTCGCCGCGGGGTACGCTCACGCCACCCAGCGACGGAGCCTCGCGCAGCTCGAACTCTGCCCTCTTCGTGCGCTTCGACTTGCGGGCTTTGTTCTTGCCGCCACCGCGGCCGAACGCACCAGCGGTTCCGCCACCAGGGCCGCGACCGCGACCACCGGCGCCGCCGCCACCGGCGGGACGGGGCGGGCCGAAGCCGGGGGCACCTGCCGGGGCGCCACCAGGACGCTGGAAGCCGGGGCGTGCGCCG
>NZ_SOGK01000017.1:0-79696 GCF_004564305.1 Cryobacterium sp. TMT3-29-2 | reverse complement strand
GTGCCGGGGCCGTGCGCGCCGGGGCCATGGCGGGTTCGCCGGGTCGCGCTCGCGCGCTCCGCCTGCGCCGGGTGCGCGCGCTGACCTCCCTGATCTTGCTCGTCGGCATCGTGCTCTTCGTCTCCGGGGTCGTCGCGGTGGCTGCGGGCGGAGCCGGGACGGCGCTCGTCGGCGGACTGGCCACGGTTGCCCTCGCCGTCGGGGCATTGTCGCGCCTCGCGCGCACGGCTCAACGCGCCCACCAGCAGGGCGCCACGGCGAGCGGGTCAGAGGTCACCTACCGCGAGCCGCGGGTCGGGCAGGCCTTCGAGCCCGTGCACCTGGAAGAGACCCCCGTCGTGGCCCCGAGCTGGACGCCGCTCCCCCTGCCGCGGCCGATGCACCTGTCGCGCGGATCCGTCGCCCAGGCGGCCATGGCGTCCGTTGATGCTGCCGCCGAACTGCGCAAGGTCGCCGCCGAGGCGGAACTGGCCCGCCGCGCCGCGGCCCTCGAGGTGGCCGTCACTTCGCTCAAGCGTGCGGCGACCGTTCGGGAGACTGCCCCGGTCGTGCCCGCGGCGAGCCGGTTCGCGTCGATGGGGGTCGTCGGAGACACCGCTCCCGGCATGAGCGACCTCGACGACGTGCTGCGTCGTCGCCGCGCCGTCGGCTGACCGAATCCGGGCCGATTCGCGCTCTCCCTGGCCGTTCGGTGAAACTCGGTCGCCGCTCGTGATATTCTGCATAAGCGGTTGGGGGCTATGGCGCAGTTGGTAGCGCGTCTCGTTCGCAATGAGAAGGTCAGGAGTTCGAATCTCCTTAGCTCCACCGAGATAGTCAAGTGATGGTCAGTCGAAGGCCCCTGGGAAACCGGGGGCCTTCTTCCTGTGTGCGGTCGACATGTCAGTGGCCGGGAATAGCGTCGGCCCGTGGCGACAGGGGCGCGGGCGACGGAGGCGAGCATGACCCTGCAACGTGACTGCTCGCGGTGTGGGCTGGGCGGTCATCCGGGTGCGCGCCGGCGGCCGGGGAGCGCTCGGACCATGCAACATCGTCTGCCCCACCAGCCGCCAGCCGGTCAGCCGACGAACGTCTCCATGGTGAGCACGGTCGTGCCCTCGGCGTCGGCCGTGGACAGCGCCACGCGAACGACGCCGAGTTCGGCCAGGGAGGAGACGTGGGTGCCGCCGCAGGGAATGCGCGCCTCGTGGGCCGGTAGCTCGCAGATCCAGTACCGGCGGTCGGTGAGCAGCGGGCCGTCCCGGTCGATGCGAACGCTCGCGCCGGTGGCGACCCACTCGGCGAGGGCGGCGTTCACCACCGATTCGACCTCGGCCAGCTGCCCGGTTAGTCCCTCGGTGACGAATCCCTTGCGGCGCAGGGACTTGCCGAGCCGGTAGGTGTCGACGGATCCGTTCTCGCCGATCAGGGACACGTCGATCGCGGTGCCGTCGAAGTCGGGGTTGTCGAGGGCATCGGTGCGCACCTCCTTCTTCCAGCGGTCGGCGAGAGCCCGGTTGAGGGCGAGGGAGGCCAGGTGGCACGCGGTGTGGCCCGCGGACATCCGTTGGCGGTAGCCGGCGTCGACGACGGCCACGACACTCAGCCCCTCGGCCAGGGCATCGTCGGGCGCCACGAGGTGGGCCACTACGAACGCCCAGCCGGGCGTTCCGTTCGGCATCGGGATGTCCCGGCCCAGGTACAGCGCCGACCCGTCCGTCGCACCGACCACGCAGTCCAGCACCGGGAGTTCGGTTCCCTGGGTGCGCAGCACGGCCCGGTCGGGCCCCTGGTCGGGCCAGCCCGCGTCAACCGGGTGCACGGGCGTGGTGTCGAGGAGCACGGCGACCAGTCCTGTCGGGAGCGGCTCGACGTGCAGCACCGTGGCGGTGCTCTCGGTCCGCCCGGCGGGGTAGTCCACAGTGGTGTCCAGGGCGGGAAGGGTCATCGGCAGGTCCTTTCGGGACGAAAAAGGGTGTTGCCGCGATTCTCGCGGCAACACCCTGAGTTTAATCGTGGAGCAGGCGCTACGCCTTGCGCGCCTTCTCGGTCGTCTCGTTCGCCTTGGCGTGCTTGTCGGCACGCTTTTCCTTCAAGGACTTGCCGGCAACCTTTTTGGATGCGTCCTTCTTGGGTGATTTGTCAGCCATGTGTACTCCTTCGAACCGAGCCCCAGCGGCACCGTGACTTCGACCCTACGCGGATTGCCGCGAAACGGCATCTTCCCGCTGCCACCGGACGCCCGGCCCTGTGCAACCGGGGCGCCGGGCCGTAGGCTGAGGCCGACGCGCCTTGCCAGCGAGGCGGACGTCTCCATCCGGAGAAAGGGACACAACCATGAGCGATAAAACCACCTACGAAGCCATCTTCTACGGACCCAACGTGATCGCCGCCGGCACGCCCCGGGAACTCGAGTACGTGAACGGTGAGTACCAGAAGGACGTCGTGCTCGAGGAGACGGAAGACGGCGCAACCATTCGCCGCAGCTTCCGGATCGGACACGAGACCGAGGAACCGATCCCCTACCGCTTCGTCGAGGAGGAGAACGAGGAGCCCCAGGGCGAGGCGGATATCCCCAACTAGCAGGGACCGCCTGACTCGTCCACCGGATTAGATCCGGGTGCCGGGGCCGCGGCCGAGCCGCACGGGCAGGGCCATCAGCGGTCCCACGAACCGGCGCTGCAGCCTGCGCGCCGGACCCCAGACGAACTGCACCACGTACTGGGCGAGGATGGCACCTGCCGCCAGTGCGGCGGCCACGGCACCGGCGGTCAGCATGTTGAGGAGCCCGTCGATGTTGCCGTCCGAGATCTGCAGCAGACCGCGGAACAGGATCAGCCCCGGCACAAGCGGGACGAGGGCGGAGACGACGATCACGAGCGGGGGAGTGCGCACGATCCGCGCCGCGATCGCGGCCAGCAGGCCGACGCCCATGGCGCTGAGCGCAGACGACCAGACCAGGCCGAAGCCGGCGTTCGCGCCACCCAGGTAGAGCAATTCGGCGACGGCGCCCAGCAGGCAGACCACCCAGAATGCCCGCCACGGCACCTGAACGGCGAGGCCGAAACCCGCGACGATGACCATTGCGGCGGCCAGCATCACGGGCAGATCGGCCAGGGTCGGCGTGAGGTTCGCGTCCACGCGCAACTGGAACCCGAAGCGTGCCACCAGCAGTGACGCCCCGGCCACACCGGTGACCAGACCGCCCGTGATCAGCAGGGCCTCCATCATCCGTGCCGTGCCGGTCAGGTAGAAGCCGGACAGGGTGTCGTGCACCGCGCCGAAGGTGGTGACTCCGGCAAGGAGCATGATGATGGTAGCGATGACCACGAGGGACGGGTTCGCCGAGGTGTCGATCAGTGCCACCACGGCGGCGACGATCGGGCCGATCGCCCCGCCGACGACGTTCTGGTAGAACACGGGAACCTGACGGCGGTCGAGCGAGCTCGTGATCAGGTCGATGAAGAACGTCGCGACGAAAGCCGCGATGCAGACGACCACTCCGCCCCCGATGAGCACGGCGGCCCCGGCTCCGACGAGGCTCCAGCCCAGCCGGCGGTACAGGGCCGGCACCTGAGGCTTGGCGCTGACGATGGTGGCCAGGCGCTTGCGGGCGTCGGCGACATCCGGCGGCGAGTCGAGGATCTCGGCGATCAGCTCGGACGTGGCCGTCAGCTTCCCGTAGTTGAGGGAGCGGTACTTGACGTTGCGGCTCCGGGTGATGGACTCGTGCGTGGCCGGGTCCTCGTGGGTGAGCGCGATGATCGTGTGGGTGACGTTGGCCTCGGTGCCCCTGAGCCCGTAGGCGCGGGTGATGGCTTCCATGGCGGCCGTGGCGTCTTCGGCGCCGGCACCGGCCGCGAAGATGACCTCCGCGAGCCGCATGGTGAGGTCGAGGACGGAGCGGGTATAGGCGGCGCTGTCGAAGACGTTGATCGCGCGGGTGACGTCAGACATCGATCGGACCCAGCCAGGCGGCGGCCACGGTAGCGTGCGCCGACTCGGCGTCGGAAGGGTGGAAGAGCCCGGCGAGCGCGTCTCGGTACAATCTCCCGAGCTCATTGCCGGCGAAGTACGACGAACCGCCGTTCACCCGCAGGGCCTGGTCGACGACCAGGCGCGCGGTCTCGGTGGCGCGGTGCTTCAGACCCGACAGCAGCGGGAACCACCGCGGGCCGTGATCGGCGAGGACGTCGAGGTCGTGGGCGAGGGTAGCGATCTGGGGGTACAGGCCATCCATCATCATCGCGGCCTCCGCGACGCGCCACCGGATGTCCGGGTCCTGCGCCAGGGGTCGGCCGTCGTGCTTCAACGACGTGCGTCGTTTCGCCGCCAGCACGGCCAGCTCGACCGCCCGCCGGCCGATACCGGTGTACACGGCGGCCAGCAGGATTTCGAAGTTCGCGAAGATAGCGAAGATCAGCGGGTCAGGGCCCGGGCCGGGATCCAGCCGACGGAAGACCTGTTCGGGGCGGGCGGATGCGCCGGAGAGCACGGTGCTGCGGCTCTGGCTGGCCCGCATGCCCATGGTGTCCCAGTCATCCTTCTGGCTGACGCCCGGGTCGTCCCGGTCGATGAACGCCCAGACGATCTTGGGTCCGTCGATGGACTCCCGGTCGAGGCCCATCGTGCCGAGCCGGGTCCAGGCGGGGGAGAGGGTGGTGAAGATCTTGGTGCCGGTGAACCGGTAGCCGCCGCCCGGCTGCGGGGCAGCCGTCGTGAGCGAATCGGAAAGCACCAGGTCGTTGCCGGGCTCGCTCACCCCGAAGCCGAAGATCTCGCCGGCGACGGCGCCGTGCAGCACGAAGGCGAGACTGTCGTCGCCGCGCTGGTGCAGGGTGCGCGCCACACCAGTCCAGACGAGGTGCATGTTGACGGCGAGGGCCGTGGCCGGGGCGTGCGCGGCCAGCCGGGTTTGGTCCTCGGCGACCTGCTGCACGCTGCGCCCGAGGCCACCATCGGCGACGGGCACGAGCGAGCGGAGGTAGCCGCAGGCGGTCAGGTCGGCCAGGTCATCGGCGGGGAACGTGTTGTCCCGGTCATGCGCGGCGGCACGAGAACGGATGCGTTCGAGAAGCTCGTCACCGAGCGGGGAGAGTTCGGTGATCGTGTTCACCAAGCAAGCTTACGCAGCCGTGCGCCGCTTCCGTGCCAACCGGATCACCAGGTAGACGATTGCGGCGATAAGGCCGAGGGCGAGCAGCCAGGGCAGCGCGAAGCCGATGCCCACCATCGCGGTGCCGAGGGCTGCCACCAGGGCGGTCCAGCCGGCCGCGATGGCATCTAAGAAGCCGTCCGGGGTGCCGGGCTCCACCGTGCCGGTGGAGTACAGGTCGAGCGTGATGGTCGAGAAGTCGACCTGGTCGGACAGGTAGTCCCGCTGCGCCTGCAACCCCTCGAGTTCGCTCTGTCGTTCCGCCAGCGCGTTCTCGACGGCGATCAGGTCGGTCGTGTTCGTGGCGTCCACCATGAGGGCCAGCAACCGGTCGACCGCGGTCTGCAGGGACGTGATCCGGGCGTCGAGGTCCTGAGTCTGCTGCGTGATGTCCGAAGTGTTGAGCGAGACGAAGTTGACGGTGCCGAGTTGCTTCAGCTCCGCCAGCGTGCGGTCGAGCTCGTCGGAGGGGATGCGCAGGGTGAGGTTCGCGCTCGCCGCCTGATTGTCGGTGGCGGGGTTCTCGGTGCGGCTGTCGATCCGACCGCCGGCCTGCTCGGTGATGGTGACGGCATCCTGCACGGATTCGATCGGGTCTTTCACGGTGATCGACACCATCCCGGTGGTGATCACGTCGCGCTGGCTGGAGGCGATCTCGCCCGTGCTGCCTTCCGGGAAGGCGCGCGAGTCGAGGGACTCGCCCGTGCCGGGAGTGACGACGGCCGGGCCGGCGCCCGGTTCGGCGAGGCCCGGGGCCGTGGCGGAACCGCCGGAGCCGGAGTCGGTGGAAGCGCCGGGCACGGAGCATCCGGCCAGCAGTAGTGTGCCGAGGACGACCGCGACGATCACGGGAAAACGCTTCATGGCCTCACTGTACGACTGTGCCCGGCGGCGCTGGATCACAATAGAGTCTCGGCGGGCGGCGGTCGCCGACTGGAGTGGAGCGGCCTTTCGAGGCGATACTGGAACCATGACCTGGTGGGCGGCCCTCGGAGAACGGTTCGGCCGGTCGCGCCCGCCGCTGCTGCACATCGCGACCGACGAGGGAACCGGGCCGGTCGTGATCCTCGTGCACGGCATCGCCTCCTCCTCGGTGACGTTCCGGGAACTGGTGCCCCTGCTGGTGCCGCGGCACCGGGTCATCGCCGTCGACATCCTGGGCTTCGGCGAATCACCGATCCCCGAGGGGTGCGAGTACCGGCTCGAGGACCACGTCGACGCTCTGGCCGCCACGATCCGGTCGCTGAAGCTGCGCGAGCCGTTCATTCTGGTGGGCCACTCCCTCGGCAGTCTGATCGCGGCCCGGCTGGCCGCGCTGCCCCGCACCCGCGCGTCCCGGCGCACCCAGGTGTCCCGGGTGGTGCTCGTGGGCCCGCCGGTCTACCTGTCGCCGAGCGATATCGGCGACCGCTGGGTGCGGGCCCGGGTGAGCGCCTACCTGCGCGCCTACGACTTCCTGCGGCTGAACAAGGAGTTCACCCTCGCGAACGCGGCCATCATCGCCCGGCTGCTACCCAAGGGCATCTTCGAGTTGACCGAGCGCAACTGGACCCCGTTCGTGAAGTCGCTGGAGCACTGCATCGAGTCGCAGACCGTGGTCAGCGACATCGCGGCCCTGCGGGTTCCGGTCGACGTGGTCTACGGCGTGCTGGACGCATTCATCGCAGCCGGTTCCATGACCGTGATCGAACGGATGCGCCACGTCACCATGCATCGCGTTGAAGCCAATGACCATCTCATCCGTCCGCGACTCGCCCGAGCGTTGGCGCGGGTCATCGACGCCGACGTCCGCGCCGACGGCGGGGCCGGGGCCGGCAGCCTGTCCGGGGCTGCTACCCCGGCTGCCGCCGCTTCCGTGGCTAGGCTGGACAAATGGACACACGAACCCTCGGAAGAACCGGCCGATCCGTCTCAGTGATCGGGCTGGGCACCTGGCAGCTGGGAGCGGACTGGGGTGACGTGTCGGAGAGCGACGCGACCGCGGTGCTCGCGGCATCCGTCGATGCCGGCGTCACCTTCTTCGACACCGCCGACGTCTACGGCGACGGCCGCAGCGAGCAGATCATCGGCCGGTTCCTGGCCGAAAGTGCCGCCGTCGACATCACCGTGGCCACCAAGATGGGTCGCCGGGTCGACCAGCTGGCCGAGAACTACACGCTCGCCAACTTCCGGGCCTGGACCGACCGGTCACGCGCGAACCTCGGCCTGGAGACGCTGCACCTCGTGCAGCTGCACTGCCCGCCGGACGACGTGATCGAATCCGGCGAGGTCTACGACGCTCTCGACATCCTCGTCGCCGAGGGCGCCATCGCCGCCTACGGGGTGAGCGTCGAGACCTGTGACCAGGCGCTCGCCGCCATCGAACGCCCCGGACTGGCCAGCGTGCAGATCATCCTGAACGCATTCCGGCTGAAGCCGCTCGAGGCCGTCGTGCCGGCCGCGCGGGCCGCCGGTGTGGGCATCATCGCCCGCGTTCCACTGGCGAGCGGCCTGCTGACCGGAAAATACACCCGGGAGACCACTTTCGCGGCGAACGACCACCGCACCTACAACCGCGACGGCAGCGCCTTCGACGTCGGCGAGACCTTCTCCGGCGTGGACTACGAGACCGGGCTGGCGGCCGCCGCGGAGTTCACGGCACTCGTGGGATCGTTGCTCGAGGAGCTCACGCCCGCGCAGGCCGCTCTGGCCTGGGTGGCTCAGATCGATGGCGTCAGCTCGGTCATCCCCGGCGCCCGGTCGGTGCAGCAGGCCCGCGGCAACGCCGCTGCCGGATCGGTCACCCCGCTCAGCCTCGAGTTCAACGAGGGTGTGCAAGACATCTACGACCGGATGCTGCGCGACCAGATCCACCCCCGCTGGTAGCACCTTTCCGGTCGAGAGTGCCCGTTCCGCCGGTCGCTCTCGACCGGAACGGGCACTCTCGGGCCGGGCTGAACTGAACTGAACTGAACTGAACTGATCGTCAGTCCAGGTCGTCGGGGTCCTTGCCGGTGCGCTCGCCGGAGTCGAGGGTGGCGATGGCGGCATGGTCGTCGGCGCCCAGCGTGAAGTCGAACACGTCGAAGTTCTCCCGGATGCGCACGGGCGTCACCGACTTCGGAATCACCACATTGCCCAGCTCCAGGTGCCAGCGGATGACCACCTGCGCGGCCGTCTTACCGTGCCGTGCGCCGATGGCGTCGAGCGTCTCGTTGCCGATCGCGCGGCCGCGGGCCAGCGGCGACCAGGCCTCGGTGAGGATGCCGTGGGCCGCATCGTACTCGCGCACGGCGGACTGCTGCAGCCACGGGTGCAGCTCCACCTGGTTGATGACCGGGACGACATCCGTTTCGGCCAGCAGACGCTGCAGGTGGTGAGGGTGGAAATTGGAGACCCCGATCGACCGGGCGCGACCCGAGGCGCGCAACGACTCCAGGGCGCGCCAGGTGTCGACGAAGAGGTCCTGGCGAGGCGCGGGCCAGTGGATCAGGTAGAGGTCGACGTAGTCGAGACCGAGTTTGCCGAGGCTCACGTCGAAGGCGCGGAGGGTCTTGTCGTAGCCGTGCTGGTCGTTCCAGACCTTCGTGGTGACGAACACGTCCTCGCGGGGCAGACCGGAGCGGGCGACACCCTGCCCGACGCCCGTCTCGTTGTCGTAGAGCACCGCCGTGTCGATGTGGCGGTAACCCGCCTCCAGCGCGACCTGCACGGCCTCAGCGGCTGCGGCATCCGCGATCTTGTACACGCCGAGCCCGAGCTGGGGGATCCGGTGTCCGTCGTGGAAGGGAAGAAGCGGCGAGATCGTCATCTCCCCATCTAACCTCGTCCTCCCGCACGGAGGCGTGAATCGACGCCATTGAGGGGTGCGCGCGACGCTCAACCCGCCGATGGCGTCGGTTCGCCGGGCGCCGAGCGGATGCGGTTAGGAGACCTGCACCTGGATCGGGGCGGTGTCGGGGATCGGGCTCGCGTCGCGGCCGCGCAGGTCCGGGTGCCAGCGCCGGCCGAGCGCGGGGATGATCGTGCCGAGCCCTGCGAAGCCGGCCGCGACCAGGATGGCCGCCGTGGCGCCGCTCTGGTCGATCATGAAACCGGCGACGGCGGAGCCCATGGCGGCGCCCATCAGCTGGCCGGTGCCCACCCAGCCGTAGGCCTCCGCGGTGTCGCTGAATTTCACACTCGCGGAGACGATGCCGAACAGTACGGCGAAGGCCGGCGCGATGCCGATACCCGCCACCAGCAGTGTGACGGCCAGCCACCAGAAGCTCAGGTTGCCGACGGCGGCCAGGCCGAGGCCGATGGTGACGATGAGCATCCGTGCGGCCAAGGCCCACGGGCCGATCGGCGCGTGGCCGAGGGCGAGCCCGCCGATCAGCGAGCCGAGAGCGAAGATGCCGAGCACCCAGCCGGAGCTCGAGCTGCCGTGCCCGAACGCGGCCACCACGCCGGCCTCGACCGCGGCACAGGCGGCCACCAGCATGAAGCCGACGATGGTGCTGAGCATGACCGGCGGCCGTTTGAGCACGACACCGAGCTTGCGGCGGCTGCGGGGGATGCGCACCCGGCCGACCTCGGGCAGCACCAGGAACCAGACGCCGCCGCCGATGAGGAAGATGGCGGCCAGCAGGATGCCGGCAACCGGGCTGACCTGGATCGCCACGAAGGTGGCGATCACCGGGCCCAGCACCCAGATGATCTCCTGGGCCGAGGCGTCGAGCGAGAACAGGGGCGTGAGCTGGCGTGAGTTGACGATCTTCGGGTAGATGGTGCGCACGGCCGGCTGGATCGGCGGAGTGGACAGCCCCGCAACCAGCCCGACGGCCATCAATACGTAGATCGGCATGCTGACCAGGGCCATCGTGACGATGGAGGTCGCGCACACGACGAGAGTGGCGGTGATGACCGGTCGCATGCCCCAGCGGCCCATCAGGCGGCTGGTGAGCGGCCCCGCGACGGCCTGGCCGATGCTCATCGCGCCCAGCACGAGGCCGGCAGCTCCGTAGGAGTCGAAAACCTGCTCGATGTGGATCAGGAACGCGAGCGACAGCATCCCGAAGGGGAAACGGGCGGTCAGTTGTGCGGCGATGACGCGAGCTACGCCCGGTGTCTTCAAAAGGGTCCAGTAGCTGCTCACTTACTCAAGTCTACGTCTGCCGAGGTAGCGTGAGCGCGTGCGAATATTGATCACGGCCGACGAGCTGGCAGCCCTGCTGCAGACCCGAAGTGACGTTCGCATGCTGGACGTGCGCTGGAAACTGGGCGGTCCGCCTGGGCCCGGCGAATACCGTGCGGGCCATGTCCCCGGCGCCGTGTACGTCGACCTGGAGACCGAGCTGGCCGGGCCCGGCGAACCGGCCGACGGGCGGCATCCGTTGCCCACCCGCGCAGCGCTGCTGGCCGGCGCGCGCCGCTGGGGTCTGCGCGACGGCGACACGGTCGTGGTCTACGACGACCTGGGCGGGATGTCGGCCGCCCGCGCCTGGTGGCTGCTGCGCCACGCCGGGGTGCGTGACGTGCTGCTGCTCGACGGGGCTCTCGCCGCCTGGCGCGCCGCCGGCCTGCCGCTCGCGATCGGGGACGAGCCGGCTGACCCGGGCACGATCACCCTCTCCGACGGCGTTCTGCCGGTTCTCGACACGGATGCCGCCGCCGCCCTCGCGCACGCCGGCGCGCTCCTCGACGCGCGCGCCGCGGAGCGCTACCGCGGTGACACGGAACCGATCGACCCGCGTGCCGGCCACATCCCCGGGGCGATCAGCGCGCCCACCGCGGACAATCTCACCCCCGACGGGCGATTCCGACCGGCCGCGGAACTGCGCGCCCGGTTCGAGGCGCTCGGGGTCGGCGGTGCCGGCGGCGGCGCGCACCCGAGGGTGGGCGTCTACTGCGGGTCCGGAGTGACCGCCGCGCACGAGGCGGCCGCTCTGGCCATCGCCGGGTTCACGCCGGCGCTGTACCCCGGCTCGTGGTCGCAGTGGTCGAACCTGCCCGGGCGGCCCGTGGAAACCGGAGATCCGAGGGCGTGAAATGCCCCCGAAACACGCTCGCGGTCATACTGGAGAAGAAAAGGCACGTTCACGCTCACTAGGGCTGGCCCAAAACGTTATCTGCGCACGGAATCCGCGTGAGTCTGCTGTTATATGCTCACCTGTGTCGAATTCCGTTTCCGGACCTCAAAGACGAACCAGCAACATCCGACAACCATGAAGAAGGTTTCGCAATGCGCGCTCCATACCTACTCCCGGCCCTCGCCGCCGTCACGGCTCTCCTGCTCACCGGCTGCGTGGACAATTCGACTCCCGCCACGAACGGGTCGACCGACGGTTCGTCCGCCGCGACCATCGAGATGGATGACGCGGCCGCCGCCCTGCTCCCCGCCGAGGTCGCCGATTCCGGCACGCTCATGATCGGCACCGACCCGACCTACGCGCCCAACGAGTTCAAGGACGAGGCCGGCGAGCCGATCGGCTGGGGCATCGAACTTGCCGAAGGCATCGCCGCGAAGCTCGGTCTGACTCCCGAGTTCCAGGTGTCCAAGTTCGACAACATCATCCCGAGCGTCACCGGCGAAAAAGTGAATATCGGCATGTCGTCGTTCACCGACACCGTCGAGCGTCAGAAGCAGGTCGACTTCGTCAACTACTACACTGCCGGCATCCAGTGGGCCTCCGCCGCCGGCAACGACGTCGACCCCGACGACGCCTGCGGCCTCAAGGTCGCCGTACAGGCCACGACCTACGAGGACACCGACGAGGTCCCCGCTAAGAGCGAGGCCTGTGTCGCCGCCGGCAAGCCCGCGATCGAGAAGCTGCAATACGACACGCAGGATGCCGCGACCAACGCCGTCGTTCTGGGCCAGGCAGACGCGCTCAGCGCCGACTCCCCGGTGACCCTGTACGCCATCGCCCAGACCGAGGGCAAGCTGCAGCCGGCCGGAGACACCTTCGACGTGGCACCGTACGGTGTCGCGGTCGGCAAGGATTCCGGGCTCGTCGAGGCGATCCAGGCTGCGCTGCAGTCGATGGTCGATGACGGCTCCTACGGCAAGATCCTCGATGACTGGGGTGTCGCTGACGGCGGCATCGATGAGATCACGATCAACGCCGCCGCGAACGGCTAACCATGAGCAGCAATGACACGATCCGTCCGGCGGCAGGGGCAAGCCCGACGCCGGCCGGATCGAATGATTCGGAGCCGGTCAAGGCCATCCGGCTGCGCCACCCCTGGCGCAATGTGTTCGCCGTGGTGCTCATCCTCGGCTTCGCTCTGTTCATCATCGACGCTGCCGGGCGCCCGGCCTACGACTGGCCGGCCGTCGCCCAGTACGTCTTCGACCGCCGCATCACCCAGGCGGCGCTCAACACGCTTCAGCTCACCGTTTACTCGATGGTGATCGCCATCATGCTCGGAGTGGTCCTGGCCGTGATGCGCCTGACACCGAACCCGGTGGTCAAGAGCCTCGCCTGGTTCTACCTCTGGATCTTCCGCGGCACCCCGGTCTACGTGCAGCTCGTCTTCTGGGGTCTCATCTCGATCATCTACCAGAGCATCGACATCGGCATCCCGTTCATGGAGCCGTTGTATTCCTTCGAGACCAACGCGGCCCTGAACACCTTCACCCTCGCCATCATCGGACTGGCCCTCAACGAAGCCGCCTACATGGCGGAGATCGTGCGGGCGGGACTGCTTTCGGTGGACAAGGGCCAGGACGAAGCTGCGACGGCGCTGGGCATGAGCTGGTTCCAGACCATGTCGCGGGTCGTGCTGCCCCAGTCGATGCGGGTGATCATCCCACCGACCGGCAACGAGGTGATCTCGATGCTCAAGACCACGTCGCTGGTGACAGCCGTGCCTTACAGCTTCGACCTGTACACGCGGTCGCGGGACATCTCCGCGGAGACGTTCAACCCGATCCCGATGCTCATCGTCGCGTCGATCTGGTACCTCTTCTTCACCTCGATCCTGATGGTGGGCCAGCACTTCCTCGAGAAGCGGTTCGCCCGCGGCCTCGGCGATCGGCAGCCCGACCGCACGGAATCCACCCAGACCGGAGCCATCACCGGCACACTCCCGGTGATCGGCGGCAACCAGCCGACCGTGGTGCGCCCCGCGCCCGGAGGGCTGCCGCCGATCAATCCGCCGCCCAGAGACCCTGGGCCCGTCAACCCCGGATCCGGAGACGTGAAATGACCGACGTGAACACGCAGGCCGGGGCATCCGTGGCAGGTCCGCCCATGGTCCTGGCCGAGCAGGTCTCGAAGAGCTTCGGCTCGAACGAGGTACTCAAGAGCATCTCGCTCGAGGTGAGGCGCGGCGAGGTGATGTGCCTGGTCGGGCCCAGCGGGTCAGGCAAGTCCACGTTCCTGCGCTGCATCAATCACCTCGAGGTGCTGTCCGCCGGCCGGCTCAGCGTCGACGGCGAATTGATCGGCTACCGGGAGGCCAACGGAAAGCTCTACGAGATGGCTCCCAAGGAGGCGGCCCGGCAGCGCCGGGACATCGGCATGGTGTTCCAGCGGTTCAACCTGTTCCCGCACATGACGGCATTGCAGAACGTGATGGAGGCGCCGCTCCGGGTGAAGGGGCTGCCGAAGGCCCAGGTGGAGCAGAATGCGCTCGACCTGCTGGCTCGGGTCGGTCTGGCCGAACGTTCCAGCTACTATCCGGCGCACCTCTCGGGTGGGCAGCAGCAGCGCGTGGCGATTGCCCGCGCGCTTGCGATGGAGCCCAAGCTGATGCTCTTCGACGAGCCGACCAGTGCGCTCGACCCCGAGCTCGTCGGAGAGGTGCTCGACGTGATGAAGGGCCTGGCCAAGTCGGGCATGACCATGATCGTGGTCACCCACGAGATGGGCTTCGCCAAAGAGGTCGCCGACTCGCTCGTCTTCATGGACGGCGGTGTGGTCGTCGAATCGGGAGATCCGGACGAGATCCTGACCAACCCGCAGCACCGCCGCACGCAGGCGTTCCTGTCGAAGGTGCTCTAGCAGCGGTGTTCTAGCAACGCGCACATCGACCGTCGCCGTTCGTGCCGAGTGTCCCCGCTGTGGCGGCGACACTCGGCACGAACGGCGATTCTCGGTGTGCGCGGACGGGGCGCGCTATGCCGGGCGGCTCTGCGGTGCGGTGGCCGCGGTCATCGCGGAGTCGTGCTCCACGACGTCGCCGAGAACCTCGTCGATCTCCTTCATGCTCTCGGCCGGGATCTTGACCCCGGCGGCCTGGGCGTTCTCCCGCACCTGCTCGGGGCGGGAGGCTCCGACGAGGGCGGCCGAGACGTTGTCGTTCTGCAGCACCCAGGCCACGGCCAGCTGCGCCATCGACAGGTTGAGGTCGGCGGCGATCGGTTCGAGCTTCTGCACCCGGGTCAGTACGTCGTCGTTCATGAAGCGGCTGATCATGTCGGCGCCACCCTTGAGGTCTGTGGCACGTGAGCCGGCCGGCGGGGCCTGGCCCGCCTTGTACTTGCCGGTGAGCACACCCTGGGCAACGGGGGACCAGACGATCTGCCCGATGCCGAGCTCCCGCGAGGTCGGCACAACCTCGTCCTCGATGACGCGCCAGAGCATCGAGTACTGCGGCTGGCTCGAGATCAGGCTGAAGCCCAGCTCCTTCGAGAGGGCGTGGCCGGCGCGCAGCTGTGCGCCGGTCCACTCGCTGACGCCGATGTACAGCGCCTTGCCCTGCCGTACGATGTCGGCGAAGGCCTGCATCGTCTCCTCCAGCGGGGTCTCGGTGTCGAAGCGGTGCGCCTGGTAGAGGTCGACGTAATCGGTCTGCAGGCGGGTCAGTGAGCCGTTGATCGACTCCATGATGTGTTTGCGGGACAATCCGACGTCGTTGTGTCCGCGCGGGCCGGTGGGCCAGTAGACCTTGGTGAAGACCTCGAGGCTTTCCCGGCGCTGGCCCTTGAGCGCGTCTCCCAGAACGGACTCCGCCTTGGTGTTGGCGTAGACGTCGGCGGTGTCGAAGCTGGTGATGCCCACGTCGAGTGCGGCATGCACGCATTGAATGGCGATGTCGTTCTCGACCTGCGAACCGTGCGTGAGCCAGTTGCCGTAGGTGATTTCGGAAATTTTCAGGCCTGATGAACCGAGATAGCGGAATTCCATATTTCCAGCCTAGGCGAGCGGGTTCTGCGCGTGTTGGGCGAAAGCCGAGGGTGACACGACGGCTTTAAGGGGTGCGCGCCATGCCCCCACCCCTCACAGCTGTCGACTCACCGAGCGCGCGTGGGCCGGTCAGCCGGTCAGGGCCTTGTGGATCCGCTGCAGGGACACGGGCTCGGCGGCCTTGAGCTCCTGGGCGAAGAGGCTGATCCGCAGCTCCTCGATCAGCCAGCGCCCGCGCACCAGATTGGCGGCCGCGTTCGCCTGCAAGGGGATCCTGCCGCCGGCATCCTCGAACCGTCCGGTGGCCGCCTGGCTCTCGTTCATCCAGACCCGGTCGCGGCTGGGGTTGTCGCCGAGCTTCACGATGCGGGCGGTGATGCCGGCCAAGTAGCGTGGCAGGTGCCGCAGCTGCACGAGGCCGGTGGCGCTCACGAAACCGGGGTAGACGAGCCCGGCCAGCTGCGCGCGGGCATCCGTCAGGGCCGGCAGCAGGGCCATGCTGGTGGAGGCCTTGAGCGCCTTGTCGGCGACGCGCGCGGCGGCGAGGATGCGGGCGACGAGGCCCACCGTGTCGAACATGGAGTCCATCACCACGCCGGACACCCGGTCGCGGATAGTGTCGAACTCGGCGCGCATGAACACCTGACCGCCCGGCTTCACCCGGAACAGCACGTCGTCGACGCTCGCCGCGAGGCAGTCGTCGAACAGCGCCTGGGTGCTGCGGTACGGGCTGGTGGCGAGGCTGAGCTTCTCGGCCCCGGTGAGGTGCTGCTGCACGTAGGCGACCGGGGAGGGCGTGGCGAGTAGCAGCAGTCGGCGCACCCCGCCGGGCAGGGTGCGGGCCTGTTCGGCCTCCGTGCTCATCATGCGGATCGCCACCGAGGTGCCCTCGTCGACGAGGGTCGGGTAACCGCGGACGGTGTTGTCGCCCTGTTTAGTGTCGAGGAACCTGGGCAGCTCGGGGAAGTCCCAGGTGGTGAGGCCGGAGCGCTCGATCGCGTTGGTGGGGGTGGCAGCGGATGCCGCGGCCACGCTCTCGCGGGCCTGGTTGCCGAGCCGGCGCTGCAGCTCGAGGAGGTCCTTTCCGGAGGCGATCGGGCGACCGCGTTCATCGACCACGCGGAACGTCATGCGGAGGTGGGCCGGCACCCGGATCAATTCGAAGTCGTTCGCGGTCACCGGCACATAGGTGAGCTTCTGGATCAGAGCGGCCAGCGTCTCGGTGAAGGGCACGTCGTCGCGATCGAACAGCGACCCGCGGCCGATACTCGAACCGATACTCGAACCATGGGTTGTCGAGCCCGTCGAGACCCCGACCGACACCTCTCCCGGCGCCGGCGGCAGCTCGTTCAGCAGTCGCTTGGCCCAGTCGCCGGCAGGCACCACGTTGCGACGGATGCTCTTGGGCAGCGATTTGATCAGCGCCGTGACCAGGTCGGCACGGAGTCCCGGCACCTGCCAGTCGAAGCCGGTGGGGGAGAGCCGGGCGAGCAGGGCCAGCGGGATCTGCACGGCCACGCCATCGTCATCCGCGCCGGGCTCAAAGCGGTAGCTGAGGGCGAACTTCTGGTCGCCCTGCCGCCAGATCGGCGGGAACACGGCCTCGTCGATCTCCGGTGCGTCGTCGGGCACCAGCGCCTCGGCGGTCATCGTGAGCAGGTCGGGCGTTGTCACGCGCGCCTGGCGCCACCAAGTCTCGAACGTGCGGGTGGAGCATACGTCGGCCGGAATGCGTTTCTGGTAGAACTCGAACACGGCCTCGTCGTCGAAGAGGATGTCCCGGCGCCGCGTGCGCTCCTCGAGCTCGGCGAGTTCCTTGCGCAGGCTCGTGTTGGCCCGGTCGAAGGCGGTGACCCGCTGGTCGATGCGGTCGAGGTCCCACTCGCCCTCAACCAGCGCGTGCCGGATGAACAGGTCGCGGGCATACGCGGGGTCGACCCGCGAGAACTGGATCCGGCGGCGCGGCACGATCGGCACCCCGTAGAGGGTGACCCGCTCGTAGGCGACGACCGCGCCCTGCTTCTTCTCCCAGTGCGGCTCGGAGTAGCTGCGCTTGCAGAGGTCCCCGGCGAGCGGCTCGGCCCAGGCCGGGTCGACGACCGCGTTCATCCGGGCGAACAGTCGACTGGTCTCGACCAGTTCGGCGCTCATCACGGCGTTCGGTTGCTTCTTCGCCAGCGCCGAGCCCGGGAAGATCACGAACCGTTGCTGACGGGCGCCGATGTAGTCCTTCTTGATGGTGTCCTTGAGGCCGATATGGGAGAGCAGGCCGGCCAGGAGCGAACGGTGGATGCCGTCGGGATTCACGCTGGGATCACCGATGTGCAGGCCGAGCGGCTTGGCCATCTGGCGCAGCTGCTTGTATACGTCCTGCCACTCGCGCACCCGCAGGTAGTTGAGGAACTCGTTCTTGCAGAGTCGCCGGAACGCGCTGGAGCCGAGCTCCTTCTGTTGCGTCTCGAGGTAGTTCCAGAGGTTCAGCAGGCTGAGGAAATCGCTCGTCGGGTCGGTGAAACGGGCGTGCTGCTGGTCGGCCTGCGCGCGGCGCTCGAGCGGGCGTTCGCGGGGGTCCTGAATGGTGAGCCCGGAGACGATCACCATCACTTCGCGGCTCACGGCCTGCGTCTTGGACTCGATCACCATCCGCCCGAACCGAGGGTCGATCGGCAGCTTCGCGAGCTGCTGGCCGATGCGCGTCAGTTTGGAGACGCCGGGTTTGGAGCCGCCGGCCTTGGAGCCGGTCGTGTGGCCGGCCGTGTCGGGGGCCACCGCCCCGAGCTCGGCGAGCAGGTCGAGGCCGTCCTTGATGCCGCGCGAGTCGGGGGGCGTGAGGAACGGGAACGCGGCGATGTCGCCGAGGCCGAGCGAGATCATCTGCAGGATGACCGCGGCCAGGTTCGTCCGCAGCACCTCCGGCTCGGTGTACTCGGGCCGGCGGGTGAAGTCCTCCTCCGAATAGAGGCGGATGGCGATGCCGTCGCTGGTGCGGCCGCTTCGGCCCGAGCGCTGGTTCGCGGAGGCCTGCGAGATAGCCTCGATCGGCAGGCGCTGCACCTTCGAGCGCACGCTGTACCGGCTGATCCGGGCGGTTCCGGCGTCGATGACGTAACGGATGCCCGGCACGGTCAGGCTGGTCTCCGCCACGTTCGTCGCCAGCACGATGCGCCGCCGCACACCGGCGACCTTCGATGGCTGGAACACCTTGTGCTGGTCGGCGGAGGAGAGCCGCCCGTACAGCGGCAGGATCTCCGTGGGGCTGGTGCGCCCCGAGGAGGCGTACTTGCCCTGCAGCGCGTCGGCGGCGTCCCGGATCTCGGTCTCGCCGCTGAGGAAGACCAGCACGTCGCCGCTGGACTCCCGGTCGAGCTCGTCGAGCGCGGCGGAGATCCCCTCGATGTAATCCCGGTCGACGGTGGGAGCGGCATCCGTCGTCTCGTCGTCGTCGGCGTCCATCGCCTCGGCGACCAGCGGGCGGTAGCGGATCTCCACCGGGTAGGTGCGCCCGGAGACCTCGATGATCGGGGCCGGCGTGCCGTCGGGCGTGGCGAAGTGCTCGGCGAAACTCTGCGGGTCGATCGTCGCGGAGGTGATGATGAGTTTGAGGTCGGGGCGCTGCGGAAGCAGTTGCCGCAGGTATCCGAGCAGGAAGTCGATGTTGAGGCTGCGCTCGTGCGCCTCGTCGATGATGATCGTGTCGTACTTGCGGAGCAGGCGGTCGCGGTGCATCTCATTGAGCAGGATGCCGTCGGTCATCAGCTTGATCCGGGTATCCGGTCCGACCTGGTCGGTGAACCGCACCTGGTAGCCGACCGTCTGCCCGACCTCCTGGCCGAGCTCCTCGGCAATGCGCTCCGCGATCGTGCGCGCGGCGAGCCGGCGGGGCTGGGTGTGGCCGATGTTCTCCCGGCCCAGCTCGAGGCAGATCTTCGGCAGCTGGGTGGTCTTGCCGGAACCCGTCGCGCCGGCGACGATAACCACCTGGTTGTCCCGGATGGCGCGGGCGATGTCCTCCCGGCGCTGGCTGACCGGAAGTTCGGGCGGGAAGGTGATTTCGACGGGGATCATGAGCCTTCTATCGTATGACAAACGCGGTGATCGACGGATGCTGCCCCGGTTCACCCGGTGTCGGGCTCGAAACGTCGCGGCGGGACGAGTACCGCGGCCGGCCCGGCGCGCTTTTAACCGCACGATGTTAGCATCAAAGAATGATCAATGACGAAGGGTCAGGGGACCGGCACGCCGCCCTTGCCTCCGACGCCCGGCGCCAGGTGCTCGACCTCCTGATGGGATCCGCCATCCCGCTCGACGCCGCCGCGGTCGCGGCGCGCATCGGCTTGCACGTGACGACCGCCCGGTTCCATCTCGATCAGCTTGAGAATGCCGGCCTGATCCGGCGCGCCGTCGGTCGTGCCGGAACGCGCGGCCGCCCGCGGATTCTGTTCACCGCGGGGCCCGCCGCCCGGGAAGTCGGCGCCCAGCACGATCTGAGCCGGGTGTTGGCCACGGCGCTCGCCGAGGACGCCGACAGCGGACGGGCCCGGGCCGTCCGTGCCGGCGAGACCTGGGCCGAGAACTACGCCGACGAGCTGCGGGGGAGCGCCGACGACGGCACCGCGCCGCTGCTGCGCATCCTCGACCGGCTCGGTTTCGATCCCCAACTGGAGGAGTCGGCGCTCGAACCCGACTCCGCTGCGACCGAGGGTGACGCTGACGGTGTCGCCGCCGCCGCCGAGGGTGTCGCAGCCGCTCCCGTGATCAGCCTGCTCGCCTGCCCGTTCCGGGCCGATGCGCGCGACGCCCCCGATGTCATCTGCTCCGTGCACCTGGGTCTCGTGCGCGGGGTGGCGCGCGAGCTGGGCCACGACCCGGACCAGGTCGGGCTGCGCCCCTTCGTGGAGCCCGAGCTCTGCTACCTGAGCCTCGGGAGCGGTTGGGCAGCTCCGGGGCCGGGTCCGGTTCCGGAAACGACTCAGCAGTAGAGCAGCAGTCTCCCGTTCAGCGGCCGTTCAGGGGCAGGTCGATGCCCCGACCTAGGGTGGACCAATGACATTTTCTGTTCCCACTCTGACCCTCAACGACGGTCACACCATTCCCCAGCTCGGGTTCGGTGTCTTCAAGGTCGAACCCGACGAGACCACCCGGATCGTCGGCGACGCCCTCGAAATCGGCTACCGGCACATCGACACGGCCGCCGTCTACGGGAATGAGGCCGGTGTCGGCTCCGCGCTCGGGACATCCGGAATCGCGCGCTCCGACCTGTTCGTGACCACCAAGCTGTGGAACGACCGGCAGGGCACGCAGTCGGCCTTCGACGCGTTCGACGAGAGCCTCGAGAAGCTGGGGCTCGACTACGTCGACCTCTACCTGATCCACTGGCCGGCGCCCGCCAACGACCGCTACATCGAGAGCATGAAGGCGCTCGAACAGATCCGCGAGTCCGGTCGGGCCCGTTCGATCGGCGTGTCCAACTTTCTGGTGCCGCACCTCGAGCGCCTGCTGACGGAAACGGATGTCGTGCCCGCCGTCAACCAGATCGAGCTGCACCCGGCGCACCAGCAGCCCGAGGTGACCGCGTTCGCCCGCTCACACGGCATCCGGATCGAAGCCTGGGGGCCCCTCGGCCAGGGCAAGTACCCGCTCTTCGAGGAGCCCGTCGTGGCCGTGGCGGCGGAGGCGCACGACAAGACGCCGGCGCAGGTGGTCATCCGCTGGCACCTGCAGGCCGGCAACATCGTTTTCCCCAAGTCCAACCGCCGGGAACGCATGGTCGAGAACTTCGACGTGTTCGATTTCGAGTTGAGCCGCACCGAGGTCGCCACAATCTCCGCCCTCGAGCGGGCCGGCCGGGTGAGCGCGCACCCCGACGACGTGAACTGACCGTTCCGCCCTGCCCCGCGGGGCCGCCTTCGGACCGGGCGGCCCGGCAGTGGCGTTAGGTTGGGGAGGGCGGGAAGCGCCCGGCGAGGAAGATGACGGATGAACCCGATCGAGTGGCTGTTCGACGCACAGCTGCAGATCGGAACCCAGACGATTCTCTGGCGCGAGATCATCGGCAACGTTTTCGGCATCCTGAGCGCCGTCGGCGGAATGCGCCGCAAGGTGTGGGCCTGGCCGGTCGGGATCGTCGGCAACGTGCTGTTGTTCACGGTGTTCCTCGGTGCCGTCTTCGGCACCCCCAACCCGGTCAACCTGCTCGGCCAGGCCGGGCGGCAGATCATGTTCATCATCGTGTCGGTCTTCGGCTGGATCCAGTGGTCCAACCATCGGCGGGGGCTCACGCAAAACGCCGTGGCCCCGCACTGGGCCGGTGCTCGTGCGCGTATCCTGCTCGGACTCGGACTCGTCGCGGGCACCCTGGTGCTCACCCCTGTCTTCCGTGCTCTCGGCTCGTTCGAGCCGGTCTGGGCCGATGCCTGGATCTTCACCGGCTCGTTGCTGGCCACCTACGGCATGGCCAAGGGCTGGACCGAGTTCTGGCTGATCTGGGTGGCCGTCGACATCGTCGGGGTGCCGCTGCTGCTCAGCGCCGGCTACTACGCCTCCGCCGTTCTCTACCTCTTCTACGGCGCGTTCACCCTCGCCGGCTTCTTCATCTGGATGCGCGTGCAGCGCCGCGCCCGCGGGGCCCTGACCGTCGACCTGGCGGCCGCCCGGCTCTAAGCCGCCTCTGATCCGCCGCCCCAGGGGACAGCGGCACAATGGAGGCATGACCAACAGCCTCGCCGATGCCATCAGCCCCTATCTGCGCTCGCACGCCGACAACCCCGTGGCCTGGTACGGCTGGGGCGTGGAAGCCTTCGTGGAGGCCCGGCTGCGCGATGTGCCCGTGCTCGTCTCGATCGGCTACTCGACCTGCCACTGGTGCCACGTGATGGCCCGGGAGAGCTTCAGCGACCCGGAACTCGCGGACTACCTGAACCGGAACTTCGTGAGCATCAAGGTCGACCGGGAGGAACATCCCGAGGTCGACGCCAGCTACCTCGCCGCGGCCAGCGCCTTCGTGAGTGGGCTGGGCTGGCCGCTCAACGTCTTCGTCACCCCCGACGGGCAGGCCTTCTACGCCGGGACCTACTTTCCGCCGCTGCCGCTGCCGGGACATCCGTCGTTCCGGCAGGTGCTCGACGCGGTGACGGATGCCTGGACCACCCGCCGCGCCGAGGTCACCGAGAGCGCGACGCGCGTCGCCGAGGCCCTTGCGGCCGCCGCCGCGCAGCAGGGAGCCGGTGGATCGCTGCCGGGCCCCGCCTCGCTCGACCGGGTCCGGGCCGAACTCGTGGCTCTGGAAGACCCCCGCTTCGGCGGATTCGGCGGCGCGCCCAAGTTCCCCGTGGCGCCGGTGCTCGGCTTTCTGCTCGGCCGGGCGGGTGCCGGGGCCACGGTTTCCGAGACCGCGGGCTCTGAGCCCGCGGGCATCGCGGCGCAGGTCCCTGGGGCGCGGGCGCTCGCCCTGCGCACCCTGAAGCGCATGGGTGCCTCTCCTCTCCGTGACCCGGTGGAGGGTGGTTTCTTCCGCTATGCCGTGAACCGGGACTGGAGCGACCCGCACTACGAGCGCATGCTCTACGACAATGCGCAACTGCTGGACCTCTACACGCAGGCGTGGCGACTCACTGGAGAGCAGTGGGCGCGCACTGTCGCCGAGGGCGTCGCCGGATTCCTGACCACCGTGCTGAGTCTGCCCGGAGGCGGGTTCGCCAGTGCCCAGGACTCCGAGAGCACCGTCGCCGGGCGCCGCGTGGAGGGCGTCTACTACACCCTGGACGAGGATGCCCGGCGGCGGGAGGAGCCGCCCGCCCTCGATGAGAAGGTGCTCACCGGCTGGAACGGCCTCGCCATCGCGGCCCTGGCCCGCGCCGGGTTCGCATTCGCCGATCCCTCGCTCACACAGGCGGCCGCGACGGCTGCCGACCACCTGCTCGACCGCCACCTGCGCCGGGACGGCAGCCTCGTGCGGGCCTCCATCGCGGGGCGCACGTCTGCCGCCCAGGCCACCCTGGAGGACTTCGGGATGTGTGCACTGGGTCTCCTCGAGCTTGCTCTGGCCACAGGCGAGGTGCGCTATGCCACGGCCGCGCGCCGGCTCATCGACGGCACGCTGGGGGGAACGGATGCCCGAACGGTACCGTCCGCCGCCGACACTCCTGCCCTCGGCATTCCCGCCGCCGGACTCACCGACACCGACGCCGACACGGACACCCACGCCGACGCCGACGGCGACACGGTCGGCGGGATGCCGTTCCGCGCCACCGACGGGCCGGACCCGGTTCTGGAGGGGCAGGGACTCGCCCTTGACGTGGACCCGTCGGAGGGGGCCTACCCGTCGGGGATCACGGCGACCGCCGAGGCGGCGAACCTGCTCTACCAGCTGACCGCCGACGACCGCTACCGCACGGCCGCCGCCGCAGCGATGGCAGCGCTGGCGGAGCGCGCGCTCGAACGTCCGCTCGCTTTCGGAGCGACCCTGCGGCTGTCGGGTGTGCTGACCGGCCCGGTGGAACAACTCCTGGTGGTTCGGCCGGACACGGCCGGTTCGGACTCGGTACTGCCGGACGGGGGCGCCGCAGGGGAACCCGCCGCACTGCTCGACGTGGTGCGCCGACGCGGTGCCGGGCTCGTCGCATCCGTCACCGAGGCCCAGGCGCAGGCCTTCGCCGACGCCGGCTTCGAGCTGTTCCGCGACCGGGTCGCGCAGGGTGGCAGGCCGACGGCGTACCTCTGCCGCGATTTCGTCTGCCGCCTGCCCGTCACCGACCCGGCCGACCTGCCCGCCGCCTGAGCCCGAACCTGAACCTGAACCCGAACCCGCACCCGCACCCGAACCCGCACCCGAACCGGAACCCGGCCACTGATGCCGCGCGAGAGTGCCCGTTCCGGTCGAGAGTGACCGGCGCAACGGGCACTCTCGACCGGAACGGGCACCCAGCGTGGTCCCGGGGCTGGTCGAACGGTGGCCGCGCCGGGAACAGAATGGGGGGATGGGCATTCAGATCAAGCGGGTCTACGACGAACCATCCTCGAGCGACGGGACCCGGGTTCTGGTCGACCGGCTGTGGCCGCGGGGCGTCTCGAAGGAGGATGCCCGGCTCGACGCCTGGCTCAAGCAGGTTGCGCCCAGCCCGGACCTGCGCCGGTGGTGGGACCACGACCCGGCCCGCCTGGAGGAGTTCGGGGCGCGCTACCGGGCCGAGCTCGACACCGAACCCGAGACGGCGGCGGCCGTGCAGGAGCTTCGCACGCTGATCACCTGCGACGAGAGGACGAAGACGACCACCACGCTGCTCTACGGCGCTCGCGACCCGAAGGTCAACCATGCCGCAATCCTGGCCGAGTATGTGATCGGCGGGGCCTGACCGGTCCGGCCCGACGTGACCCCGGAACGAAAAATCGGGCCGGCTGCCCGGCCACCGCAGTAACCTCAATCCAGCCGACCTCACCGGGCGGCGCCGCCGACCGAAAGGACTCCTGCGATGGTTCCCGAAATCAACATCTGGGCCGTGCTCCTGGCCACAGCGTCCAGCATGATCGTCGGCGCGATCTGGTATTCCCGCCGGGTGTTCGGTGCCTACTGGATGAAAGCCGTCGGTCACGACGAGGAAAGCATGCGCACGGGAGCGACCGCGCCGCTCGTCGTCACCGTCGTCGTCAGCTTCATCACCGCCTGGGTTCTCGCCGGTGCCGCTGCGATCGCCCAGGCGTTCTACGGCGGGAATTTCCTGGTCAACACCCTGCTGACGGCCGTGATCCTCTGGGCCGGCTTCACCGCCGCTCGCATGGTCACCCACGACGCCTTCGACCGCCGGCCGTCCGGACTCACCGTGCTCAATATTGCCCACGAGCTGGTCACCCTGCTCCTGATGGCTCTGATCATCGGCCTATTCGGGATCAACGCCGGGTAACGGATGCCGCGCGAGAGTGGCCGTTCCGGTCGAGAGTGACCGGCGCAACGGGCACTCTCGACCGAAACGGGCACAGTGCCGCCGGGGCGGGAGTCCGGGCCGGGGTGCGGGCGGCATAGAATGAGGACGGCGCCACCGCGTTCCACCGGCTGCTCCCGGGCTCTGAACCGGTCGTCGCTGTCCGGCATCAACGGACGCACTCTCCCCGGCATTGCATGTGGTTGCCTCGTGAACGAGTGTTCCCAATTCTTCTCGAGGAGGACCATGACCACGTTCGATCGCCCGGAAACCGAGCGTCGCTCCTCGAACGACCCGGCAGGCAACCTGCCCGTGCTGACGCTGAGTCCGGAACCCGAGCTCGTGCTGCTCTCGCCCGACCCGCGCACCCGCCGGTTCGACCGCGACGACGTGGTCGTGCGCAAGGGCGAGATCAACTTGATCAACGGCCACTTCACCCCCCACGAGTCGATGGTCAAGGACCTCCTCGCGGTGCGCGACGCGCTCGAACGGGCGGGCATCGACTTCCTGCTCGTGCGCGGCGACGGGGACCGTCCAGTGATCGCGGTCGACCGAAAATGTCGCAAGAACCTCACCCGCATCCTCGCGGAGGCCTTCGCGAACGAGCCCTTCTACGCCAAACCCCTCGACGGGAACCTGACTCCGGCCCTGCTGCTGGCCGACGGCGCCCTGACCACGCTGCGCAAGTCATCCGTCTTCCGGGTCTACCGCCCTCGCATCGAGCCGATCGGCCGCCTGCGCTACGGCGCCGAGACGGCGTTCCAGTTCGAGCTCTGGCACTTCGGCGACGACGAGATAGTCGCGCCGGTCGAGAATTCGCTGATGCGGGCCCGGCTGCCGCGTTCCGAGGCCCGCGAGACCACGATCGACCTCTTCGGGCGCAGCTGGCGCACCCTGCAGCACATGTTCGACGACTTGGCCAGCGACATCAGCTTCGACATCGACATGGTCTTCTCCTGGGTCGACGGGTCGTCGAGCGACTTCCAGCGTGAACGGGCCAAGCGCATGAAGTCCTACGTCGTCGGTGACGGCGACGATTCGGATGCCCGTTTCCGCCAGATCGACGAGCTCAAGTACGCCCTCCGCAGCGTGTACATGTTCGCGCCCTGGGTGCGCCGCATCTTCATCGCCACGGATTCGCCTGCCCCGGCGTGGCTGGCCGAGCACCCGCGCGTCACGATCATGCGCAGCGAGGATTTCTTCCCCGACCTGAGCGTTCTGCCCACGCATAACTCGCACGCCGTCGAGAGCCAGCTGCACCGCATCCCCGGGCTGGCCGAGCATTTCCTCTATTCCAATGACGACATGTTCTTCGGTCGCCCCGTCGGACCGGAGCTGTTCTTCTCTCCCGGCGGCGTGACGAAGTTCATCGAGGCGTCCACCCGGATCGGTCTCGGTGAGAACAACACCAGCCGCAGCGGTTTCGAGAACGGGGCCCGCGTCAACCGCGCCCTGCTGCGGGACCGGTTCGGCAAGGTCACCACGCGGCACCTCGAGCACACCGCGGCGCCGCTCCGCAAGAGCGTGATGCAGGAACTCGAGGCCGAGTTCCCCGACGATTTCGCCCGCACCGCGGCCAGCCAGTTCCGCTCGGCGACCGACATCTCGGTCACGAACTCGCTGTTCCACTACTACGCACTGATGACGGGGCGCGCGGTCGAGCAGACCCAGGCGCGCTCGCTCTACATCGAAACCACGCTCAAGCTCGCGCTGCGTCAGATGAACGCCCTGCGCAAGCGCCGCGACCAGGACATGTTCTGCCTCAACGACGGCAGCAATCCGGAGATTTCCGACGAGGTGCGCCGCGCGGCCGTGACCGACTTCCTCGAACGGTACTTCCCGATCGTCGCCCCGTGGGAGCGCGAGAACCAGGTCGGCCCCGGTCAGGCCGCCCATACCCTGCCGTCTAGTGCAGAACCGGGATCGGCGTGGTCATCGGGGGTTCGCGGAACGCTGGCAGAGTACCCGCGGGCATGATCCGGATGCCGTCGCCGGCCAACCGGCGCGCGCTCTCCGTCGCGTCGATGTAGTCCAGTGCCGGGAAGTCGCCCAGCGGAACGACCGAGTGCAGAACCGTGTCCGCGAAGACGTGCACGAGGTTGAAGGTGCGGGCCCCGTCGCGGCCGCGCGTTCCGCCGACCGGCACGTTCAGGTCCTGCGTGTAGCAGGTGGCCGACGCCACCGACACCGGAATGCCCGCGAACGTCGCCATCGAGGAGTAGTGCAGATGCCCGGCGAGGATGCTGCGCACATCCGTGCCACGGAGCACCTGGGCCAGGCGGGTCTGGTCGCGCAACTCGACCGACACAGCCAGGTCGAGCACGCTCGGCACGGGCGGGTGGTGCATGGCGAGGATGGTGCCGTCCGGCGCGGGAACACTCAGCTGGTCGGCCAGCCAGCTCAGTTGATCGTCGGTCACGGCGCCGTGGTGGTGGCCGGGAACGGAGGTGTCCAGCGTGATCAGGCGCAGGCCGCCGATGTAGTCGACGTGGTCGATCGGCTCGGTGGTCGCCGGTTCGTTCAGAAGGGTGCTGCGGAACGACGCCCGATCGTCGTGATTGCCCATCACCCAGAAAACGCGGGCGCCGAGCCGTGCGGCGGCCGGCTCGACGATCTTCTGCAGGGCACGGTAAGCCTCCGGTTCGCCCTTGTCGGCCAGGTCACCTGTGATGATGATGGCGTCAGGTCGTCCGGAGGAGGCCTCGACCTCCGCGAACAGCTGCGCGAGATGGGCGGTGCTGTCGACCTGGTCGTACAGGCGACCGCCGTTCGCAAGCAGGTGGGTGTCGCTGAGGTGGAGCAGAAAATGATCCGGCCTGGGGTATTCGGCCGTTCGAATGTTCACGGAGCATCCATTCGTTGGGGCTAAGAACTCTTCGATGAGTTCGCTGACTCTACTCTGATTATTTGAGCAGCAGGGGCTGAACCGTGGGTGAATGGCAGGCGAACACAGTGAAGGGTCGCACGGGGGGTACCCTCCGGGCCCGCCCTCATCGCTGATCAGGACTGGATCCTCGTCGTGCTCTCCTTCACCTGCAACGGCTGCACGGTCGAGGCCTTGACCCCGGTCCGGCGCGCCCGCCCCGCTCTGCAATCGGCTGACGGTACCGATGTGTTCGCGCTCAGCGAAGAGGCGAAAATCACTACGGGTGAGTCAGCCCAGAGGTCGAATCGGGGAAGACCGGCTTGTCGAGGCTGTCGTCCTCGTAGGGCTCGGTCTGCTCATGGGCCGCCGCGGCGGCGCGACGCCGTTCCGCCTCGAAGTCTCCCTCCAGACCGGTGAAACCACCGATCTGTGCCTCACGCTGCCGACGCTCTTTTCGGGCGGCCCGTGCCTGCCCACGCTTTCTTGCGACCATTCTCGAAAAGCTACGCCGATGCCGAACGGAGTCAACCGTGCCGTCGCGTGCGAAGCTATACCGTGCGCACCTCTTCGACGATCAGCCCCGTTCGCTATCTGGTGGCGGCGTTCGCCGCGATCATTCTCTTCGCCGGGCTCTACCTTTACTTCGTGCGCACCCTCTCCGGCCAGGCGATGGACCAGCTCGCCTTCGACGGCGCCGAGTTCGGACGCCGCAGCGTCACGCCGCTCGCACAGGAGCTGTTGGATGCCGTTCCGCTGGTCTCCGTCATCGTCGGGTTGCTGCTCACCGGGGTCGTGACCGTCGTGCGGCGCAACGGCAAGACCCTGATCGTGGCCTTCGGGGCGGCTCTAGCCGCCGTCGTGAGCACGCAACTGTTGAAAATGATTCTCCTGACCCGGCCGGACCTCGGCGTGGAGGGCTACGACGGCAATTCATTCCCCTCGGGGCATACAACGGTGGCGGCGGCATCCGCTCTCGCTGTATTCCTGGTCGCGAGTCCCCGCACGCGCGGTCTCGCAGCCCTCGGCGGATCCGGGTTCGCCATCCTGGCCGGGGTGGCCACGCTCGCGAACGGCTGGCATCGTCCCAGTGACGTCATCGCGGCGCTGCTCGTCGTGGCGCTCTGGGGCTGCGTGGCCGGGCTTGTGCTGACCCGCGGGCCGTGGTCCAGAGGCGTCGCATCGCTCGGTGGGAAGAACGCGCGCCCGCCCGGGGTCGACCGTCTGCAGCTGCGTATCCTGATTCCATTCGCCGTGGTCGCAGTCGCCGCGTTCCTGGTCACCTACTTCCGCGCGTTCGGGGACACCCCGGGAACCCTCATCGCCTACATCGGCGGCGTCACCGCGATCGTCGCCGCGGGGCTCGGAATCGGGCTCACGGGCATCCGTCTGTTTGCCCCGCTGCCCTGATCTGACGGTGTTTTCAGGGTGTGCCGGGCCGGGCCCGCGTGTAACACTGGGGGCTATGTCCGTCACTCTCAGAGCGCTCCAGACCGTGGTCCCCCCGACAGTACTGATCCAGGATCAGGTGCGCGACGTCTTCGCCGCCCAGCCGGGACTCAGCCGTCTGGCCCAACGTCTGGTGAACGCGTCGTTCAACCTGTCCGGGATCGACACCCGGCACACCGTCATCGACGAGCTCACCCTCGACGGGGCGTCGCCCGATCCCCAGTTCTTCGACGCCGCCACGCAGGAGCTGCTCAAGCCGAGCACCCGGGTGCGCAACGAGCTCTACATCGTTGAGGCGACGAAGCTGTTCGTCGAGGCCGGGCGGCGGGCCCTCGCGGCGTGCCCCGGTATCGCGGCGGCGGACATCACGCATGTGGTGACCGTGTCGTGCACCGGGTTCTACGCACCGGGGCCGGATTACATGTTGGTGCGCGAGCTGGGCCTGAACCCCGCGACCCAGCGCTATCACCTGGGATTCATGGGCTGCTACGCGTCGATGCCCGCCCTGCGAACGGCGAAGCAGTTCGTCGACGCCGACCCGAACGCCGTCGTGCTGGTCGTGAGCGCCGAGCTGTGTTCCCTGCATCTGCGTACCTCGGACGACCCCGACACCATCGTGGCCTCCTCGCTGTTCTCGGATGGCGCGGCCGCCGGCATCGTGAGCTCCCGCGCCCCCGCGGCAGACGAGAAGGCCCTCAACCTCGACCTGTTCGAGACCGTGATCACCCCCATCGGCGAGGGGGACATGGCGTGGAAGATCGGCGACGAGGGGTTCGAGATGATCCTCAGCACCTACGTGCCGCACATCATCGACCAGCACATCGAGGGGGCGCTCGCCCCGCTCTTCGCCCGGGACGCCGCGCTCACCGCCGCACTGGCTCCGTCGCCGGCACCGCCCGGAGTGCAGGCCGGGGTGGCGCCGCTCGTTTCCGCCGGAGTGCCGGCGGGTGTGTCGGCGGGTGTGTCGGCCGGGTCGGTCGCGACCCTGGTCGCACCGGTTGCGGCCCCGACCCCGCCGGCGACACCGGCGACCGCGATCGCGCACTGGGCGATCCACCCGGGCGGACGCAGCATCCTGGACAAGACCGAGGCGAAACTCGGACTCAGTGAGGCGCAGCTGGTGCCCTCGCGGGAGACCCTGCGCAACTACGGCAACATGAGCAGCGCGACGATCCTGTTCGTGCTCAAGGCGATCCTCGACGCCCCGGCCACGGATGACGGCGAGCGGGTCTGCGCGATGGCGTTCGGCCCGGGGCTCACGGTCGAAACCGGGCTGATGACCGTCGCCGCCGGGTAGCGGGCGTGGGCATCCCGTCGCTGCGTGGCAAGTCACCGCGTCTGCCGTCACCGCGCTTGCCGTCACTGGACCGGCGCGCGATCGACGCCGTCGAACTCATGGACGACCCCGACTGCGACCCCGGCAAACTCGCCAGCACCTACGCGAACTTCCGGTTTGTGAACGCCGTGGTGTCGGGGTGGCGCGGGATGTACCGCCGTGACATCCGGCCGGCACTGTCGAGCACCAGGGAGAGCACGCTGCTCGACGTCGGCTGCGGCGGCGGGGACGTGGCGCGGTCGCTGGCCCGCTGGGCCGCCCGGGACGGCCTGCGCCTGAACATCACGGCCGTCGACCCGGATGCCCGCGCGCACGCCTACGCGACCGGCCTGCCTCCGCTGCCCGGACTCCGGTTTCGGCGGGCGCTCAGCTCGGACCTCGTCGACGAGGGGCATCGATTCGACTTCGTCGTCTCCAACCATGTGCTGCACCACCTCACCGGCGAACAGCTCGGCGGGCTGCTCGCCGACTCGGAGCGGCTCGCTGCGCGGCGGGTGCTGCACGCCGACATCGAACGCAGCCGGTTCGGGTACCTCGGGTTCGGGCTCGGCACCTGGCCGTTCTTTCGCCGGTCGTTCATCCGCGACGACGGGCTCACCTCCATTCGCCGCAGTTTCACGGCCCGGGAGCTTCGCGCTGCGGTGCCGCCCGGGTGGCAGGTGACGCGTGAGCATCCGTCGCGCCTCGTGCTGCGCTGGGAGGCGCGGACGGCCGCGGTGTCCGATGCTTCTGTCCCTGCCGAGGCGGATGCTGGCGGGCACGGGCACGGGCACGGGCACGGACGGGAGCGGGAGCGGACGTGGGAAGCAGCGGCCAACAATCCGCTTGGCTCGGGGCCGCGGATGCGGGAGGTGATCGTGGTCGGCGGGGGACCGGTGGGCATCTTGCTCGCCGGGCTTCTCGCGGTGCGCGGCGTCGACGTGGAGGTGCTCGAGCAGCGGGCCGAGCCCTCGCTGCGGTCTCGGGCCATCGGCATCCACCCGCCGTCCTTGCGGGCGTTGGAGCAGCTCGGGGTGGCGGAAGAGGTGCTCGACCGGGCGGTCCGGATCCGCGGCGGTGTGGTGCGCTCGGATGGGCGCACGCTGGGCCGGCTGGCGTTCAGCGCGACCACCGACCGGATGCAAAGCGTGATCTCGCTGCCGCAGTCCGAGACCGAGGCCGTGCTGCGCGCGCGGCTCGCCGAACTCGCACCCGGTCGGCTGCGCGGCGGCATCACCGTGACCGGGGTGTCCGACCGGGGCGATCGGGTCGCGGTCGAGACGGTCGCGGACGGCATGCCGTCCGGCGAGACTCTCGAAGCTCGCTATGTGGTGGCAGCGGACGGCGCCCGCAGTCTCGTGCGCGACCTGCTCGGCATCCGCTGCACGGCGCGCACTGGCGGTGAGACGTATCTGATGAGTGACTACCCCGACACGGGGGAGTATCTCGGGGAGGCCGTGCTCTACTTCGAGCGGGACGGAGTGGTCGAGTCCTTCCCGCTGCCCGGAGGCCGGCGCCGCTGGGTGGCCATGACTCCGACCCTGCTGACGGATGCGACGTCCGGCGACCTGGCTGCGCTCATCCGTGCCCGCACCGGCACGCAGCTGCCTCCGACGACCGCCGCGGCCAGCGCCTTCCCGGTGCAGCAGCGCCTCGCGACCAGTCTCGTGGCCGGACGGGTCGTGCTCGTCGGCGATGCGGGGCACCAGATCAGCCCGATCGGCGGGCAGGGGATGAACCTCGGCTGGCTCGACGCCCTGCAGCTGGCCCCGGCGCTGGAACGGGCGCTGCGGGAACCGGATGCCGCTACCAGCGTGCTCCGGGACTACGACCGCCGCCGTCGGCGCAGCGCCCGGATGGCCGCCCGGCAGGCCGGTTTCAACATGGCGATGGGCGGTCCGGTGGAGGGGCTGCGGCTGCGCGCGCGGAACGGGCTCGTGCGCACCCTGGCGGTGCCGCCCGCCAGCGCCGTGCTCGCCCGGGCCTTCACCATGCGCTGGCTGTAGTCCGCCGCCGGTCCGACCGGGCTCGGTCGGGGTGCGCGCTCGGCTCGGTCGGTTCGGTCGGTTCGGTTGGTTCGGTTGGTTCGCTCATCGGGGGCCAATTCAGGAGAATCCTGCGGATGGTGCGGCAGCCCCCGCAGAACTCCGCAGAACTCCGCAGGAACACGCGGAACTCTGCGGGGGCGCAGCCACCGCTCCCCGGAATCTCCTGAGTTGGCCACACACGTGGCCGGTCAGTCAGCGGTAGCCAGGCTGCCAGCCCCCTGGCCGGGTACAGCTAGCGGACCGGGGCCGAGACCAGCGGGGTGTGGAGGCCGCGCACGGTGACGTCGCCGACGACGGCGGGGGTGATCGGGGTGGAGGTGACACGGCCGGTGACCGGATCGGGTTCCAGACCGAGCACGGTGCCGAGCACGGACACGGCCGCCGCCGCGGACCAGGCCTGCGGGCGGCAGGCGGCCGGGTAGGGCACCGCCGCCGCGACCAGGCCGGACGCGTCGCCGGAGTGCAGCTCCGGCAGGCGGTAGTCGAACGATTCGGCCGCGGCGAGCAGCCCCTCGATCAGGCTGCCGGCCTCGGCGCCGAATCCGGCGCGTCCCAGTCCGGCGATCGCGATCGCGGTGTCGTGGGTCCAGACCGAGCCGCCGTGGTAGCTCAGCGGCCAGTAGCCGACCGAGTCCGTCGACATGGTGCGGAGGCCGTAGCCGGAGTTCAGTTCCGGGGACACGAGCCGGGCGGCGACGAGGGCGGACTCCTCCGCGGAGAGCAGCCCGGTTCCGAGCAGGTGGCCGATGTTGCTGGTCACGGTGTCGATGGGACGCTTGAAGGCGTCGAGGGCGACGGCCGGGTAGCGGCCGGCCGGCGAGTCGATCCAGAACGACTCCCGGAACCGGGTCTGGAGGGCTTCCGCCCGGGCACGCCAGGTGTCGCCGCCGGGCCGGTTGAACGCGTCGAGCAGGTCGGCACCGCCGATATACGCCTCGTAGGCGTACGCCTGCACCTCGCAGAGGGCGATCGGGCCGTCGGCGAGGCTGCCGTCGCGCCACTGGATGGAGTCGCCGGAGTCCTTCCAGCCCTGGTTCGCGAGGCCGTGGCCGGTGATGTCGACGTATTCGAGGAACCCGTCGCCGTCACTGTCGCCGAAGTCGCGCATCCAGCCGAGGGCCGCCTCGAGCGCAGGCAGCAGGGCCTCGACCTCGTCGGTGGCCAGACCCCACCGGTAGGCGTCGCGCAGCAGGCAGATCCAGAGCGGGGTGGCGTCGACGGTTCCGTAGTACAGCGGCGGCAGCGACAGGCTCTCGCCCGGCATCGAGAACACGTCGGGACGCAACTCGTGCATGATCTTGCCGGGCTGCTCAGCCGTCTCGGTGTCGCTCTTGGTGCCCTGCAGCTGCGCGAGCAGGCGCAGCGTGGAGCCCGCGATCTCGGTGCCGAGGGGCAGCAGGAAGCGCGCCGCCCACAGCGAATCCCGGCCGAAAAGGGTGAAGAACCAGGGTGCGCCGGCGGCCAGGAACGGCTCGTCCGGACTCTCGCGGGTGGCCATCCGCAGGCCGGTCAGGTCGTCGAGCGCGCGCGCCACCCAGCGGCCGAGGCGCGCGTCGCCGGAGCGAACCGACACGCCCGACCACTCCGGCAGCCCGGACGCGCCCTGCACCACGGTCGCCGCGTGCGCGATCTCGACGGACCACTCCACGGCGACGCTGCCCTTCGCGGGCACCGTGACCGACCAGGTGCCGGTGACCTCGGTGCCGGCGACCTCGGTGCCGGTGTCCTCGGTGCCGGTGTCCTCGGTGCCGGTGTCCTCGGTGCCGGTGACCTCGGGGTCGACTGCCCCAGAGGTGGCCGACCCGGCCAGCACCCCGTCGCCGCTGACAGCCACCAGCGCCGACACGGTGGCAGTCGACAGACGGATGCCGCCGCTCGCCTCCGTGACGGCGACATCCGGTGCCGCGGGCAGGCCCGCGCCCCCGAAAGCCACGCGCTCGGCCGCCCCCGCGAGGCCGGCCTTCACGGTCTGCATATCGGCGAAATCGGGCGTCAGGCGCACGGACACGGTCGTGTCGAGCGCCTGCCCCAGTCCCGAGCTGATCACGATCCGCTCGGAGAGGCGCCCCGCGGTGACCGTGCGGGTGACCTCGAGCCGCAGCCGCGGGTCGGCGGTGCGGTCGTCGAGGTGGCGCAGCAGCGACGTGAAGGTGACCGCTCCCACTCCGCGCTGGGCGTGTCCGATCGGCTCGCCGGCCCGGCCGCCGATCAGCAGGGACCAGCCGGAGAGAACGCGGGTGTCCGCGTGGTACAGCCCGTGGATGGGTTTGTCCGTCCGCCCGTCAAACCGCGACCAGGCCTGGGTGGGGGCCGCCAGAACGATGGCGGAGTCATGGAGCAAGGGCTGGACGGGGTGAGAGAGCATGAGTGAGGTGGGACTCCAGAGGTGTTGTGGTGCGGATCTGCGGAAAGAAGGACAGGGAAAGCGGGGGTACGGGAGGCGCCGGCGTGGCCGGCTACTCCTTCACCGCCCCGTCGGTGGTGTTCATGATGCGTTTCTGGAAGATGAAGAACATCACCGCGACCGGGATGGTCATGATCGCCGCCGCGGCCAGCTTGAGCGGGTATTGCGTGCCCTGGCTGAGCTGCCCGGAGGCCAGTGACGCCACGCCCTTGGTCAGCGTCGTCAACTCGGGGGACTGCGTGGCGACGATGAAGTGCGACAGCTCGTTCCACGACCCCTGGAACGACAGGATGATGATGGTTACCAGGGCAGGCCGGGCCATCGGCAGCACGATCGACCAGAACACGCGGAAGGTGCCGGCCCCGTCGATGCGGGCCTGCTCCTCCACACTCGCCGGAATCGACTCGAAGAAGTTCTTCATGATGAAGACGCCCGCGGCATCCGTGAGCAACGGCACGATCATGGCCACGTAGGTGTCGTAGATGCCGAGCTGGTTGATCACCAGGAACTTGGGGATCAGGAGCACGACGCCGGGCACGCTCATCACGGCGATGAGCAGCGCGAAGATCACATTGCGGCCCCGGAAATGCAACCGGGCCAGGGCGTACCCGGCCAGGGAGTTAAAGAAGACACGGCCGAGGGTGACGAAGACCGTGACGATGGCGGAGTTCTGGAACCAGACCGGGAAGTCCGAGTTGAGGAACAACCTCTCGTACGCGGCCGTGGACCAGGTCTGCGGCAGAAGCGACATGGGATTGCTGGCGGCATCGCCATCCGTCTTGAACGAGGTGGCAACCTGAATCAGGAACGGGGCGATGTAGATGGCCGCGAGCACGATCAGGATCGCGTAGAGCAGCGACCGGCCGGCGACCTGGCGGTTCGGCAGCTGTTCCCGGCTCAGGGCGCGCAGGCGCCGGGAGGGGGAGACGGTGCGCTCGCGGGTTTTCACCGTGCTGCTCATTTCGAACCTCCGGATGTCGGGATCGGCAGATACGGACGCATCCGCCGGGCTGAGACCCCGCGTTCGGCCAGCAGCCAACGCTGAAGCAGGGTGAAGACCACGATGATCACGAACAAAATGAAGGCGATCGCGGCGCCCTGGCCCCAGGCCTGGTTGGTGAACGCGGCCTGGTAGGAGAGATAGGCCGGGGTGAGCGTGGTCTTGCCGGGCCCACCCTGGGTGCCGGTGTAGATCTGGTCGAAGACCTGCCAGGCACCGATCAGGCCGAGGGTGAGCACGGTGAAGAGCGTCGGCCGCAGCTGGGGGAGGGTGACCCGCCAGAACCGCTGCCAGCCATTGGCGCCGTCCATCATGGCGGCCTCGACGACGTCGCCGCTGAGGTTCTGCAGCGCGGCGATGAACAGCAGCATGAACGTGCCGCTGGTGGTGAACACGGCCATCAGGATGAAGGCGCTCATGGCCACGGATGGCCCGGCGAGCCACTCCCAGAAGGAGATGCCGAGGAACGTGTTGCCGGTGAGTGCGGCCGGGCCGGTCTCGACACCGAACGCTCCCAGGAGGTTGTGCAGCACGCCGCTCGGGTCGTTGAACCAGTTCGGTCCGTTGACGCCGATGAACGCGAGCAGTTTGTTGACGGCGCCGCTGGCACTGAACAGGAACAGCCAGAGCACGGTGATGGCCACCGAGCTGGTCACCGACGGAAAGTAGAACGCGGTGCGGAAGAAGCCGCGGCCGCGCAGGATCTGCCGGTTGACCAGCACGGCCAGCAGCAGCGACAGCATGGTCTGGATCGGCACGACCAGGAGGACGTACCAGGCGTTGTTCCGCAGAGCAGTGCCGAAGTCCTGTTCGGCCAGGCCGCCGCCGCCGACCAGGGCGGAATAATTGTCGAGGCCCACGAACGACACCGTGCCGCCGAAGGGGCTGCCGCGGCCGTTCCAGTCGGAGAAGCTGACCCAGAGGGCCATCAGCACCGGGATGACCAGGAACAGGCCGAGCAGGATGATCATCGGGGCGGTGAAGAGCCACCCCGAGGCGGTCTCGCCGCCCCGGATACCGGAGCGGCGAGGCGTGCGTGCAGGCGTCGACATGGTGGACTACTTCAGCAGTGCTTCGAGGTTCTTCTGCACCGAATCGAGGATCGCCTGAGCGTCCCCGGTCTTCAGCGACTCGAGCTGCGCGTTCAGGTCGCTCGTGACGTCAGCGGCGCCCTTCACATTGGGTACGCCCTGGGCGTAGTCGGCGCCGTCCAGGAACGCCACGAGGGTGGGGTTGGCGTTCTTCCACTCGTCGGCGGCCGACTGGATCGAGGGCATCGGGCCGAAATCTTCGGAGAAGGTGAGCTGGGCGTCCTTGCTGGTGAGCTGTTCCACCAGCTTGAGGGCGGCAGCCTGGTTGGGGCTGTCGGCGGCGATTCCCCAGCAGTTGGTGAACTGCAGGGTGCCCTGGCCCTCCGGGCCCGCGGGCAGCTCGGCGACCGTGTAGTTGACCGCGGGGAAGTCGCTCTTCATCGCGCCCGTGATCCAGTTGCCCTCGATGGTCATGGCCGAGAGCTGCTTGCCGAACGCCTCGCCACCCCAGCCGGCGCCGATTTCGCTGGCATAGCTCATCACTCCGTCGTTGAGGAGCGTTTGCGCGTATTCGAGGCCCGCGACGCTCTCCGCGCTGTTCGCGGTGGCCTCGGTGTTGTCCTCGTTCATCAGGCTGCCCCCGGCCTGGGCCATGAACGCGCCCAGCCGGGCGTACTCGCCGCCGAGGGCGAGTCCGACCTGGGTGTCGGTGGTGAGGGTCTTGCTGACGGCCGCGAGCTCGTCCCAGGTAGTGGGAATGTCGGCGTCCGTCAGCCCGGCCTGGGCCCAGAGGTCGGTGTTGATGACCAGACCCAGGGTCGAGAAGTCCTTCGGCGCGCAGTAGAACTCGCCGTCGTAGGTGAAGGAGTTGACCAGGCTCGGGTAGAAGTCATCCTTGTTGGCCAGCTCGTCGCCGTAGGCCAGAAGCGAGCCGTTCGACGCGTAGCCGGCGAGGGCATCCGTCGACAGGTAGAAGACGTCGGCGGGCTTCTGGGCCGCGAAGCCCTGGGCGAGCTGCTGGTTGAGGTCGCTGGCGACGCTGACCTTGGCGTCGGTGCCGGTTTTCTCGGACCAGGCGGCGACGGCCGCGTTGACGGAGGCGGTCTCGGCGTCGCCGCTGGAACCGATCAGGACGTTGAGTCCCTGGGCGGAGTCGCTGGTGAGTTCACCGCCGGCGTCGGCGGTGTCGCCGAAGCCGGATCCGGAACCGCAGGCGCTGAGCGTGAGGGCGCCGGCCACGGCGAGCCCGGTTCCGATCAACCAGCGGGAGTTGCGTCGTTGCATCGTTTTTCTCCTTGAGTCGCGCATCGATGCGCGTTTGCTTGTGTAGAGGTCACGATAGCTGAATTTATTTGATCGATCAAACTTTTCTTTGGATCGATCCAATCCGCGTGTTTCCGGGGATCCGGGTTGGCCGGGGAGGTAAGCGGGAAATGCCCTGACCGGCAGGCGGATCGGACGCGGCGCCCTCATTCCCTGCGATCCGACGGGACGGGGTAGTCTCGGCAGAACAGTATTTGATCGTTCAATCCACGGGGGCAGGCGCGTCCGGCAGAGGCTTGGGGCAGGAGCGGCTATGGGTGGTTTCCCCACGGTGACGGATGTCGCGCTCGCGGCCGGCGTCTCCCGCCAGACGGTCTCGAATGTGATGAATTCGCCCGGCATCGTGCGCGCCGACACCCGCCAGCGGGTCGAGGCTGCCATCAAGGAGCTCGGATACCGGCCGCACGCCTCCGCCCGCCGGCTGCGGACGCGGCGCAGCTCGACCATCGGCATCCGTCTGGACCCCATGATCGACGGCATCTCCGGTTCGGTGCTCGACCGGTTCCTGCACGCCCTGACTGAGCAGGCCGACGCGCAGGGGCTACGCGTGCTGCTCTTCACGGCCACGAGCCCCGAAGACGAGATCACCCAGTTCCGGCGCCTGAACGACGGCGCGGATGTCGACGGTTTCGTGCTCACGTCGACATTCGCCGGTGACCCGCGAACCCGCTGGCTGATCGAGAACGGCATCTCCTTCGTCACCTTCGGTCGGCCGTGGGGAGCCGACGACATGAACGACCCGCAGCACCTGTGGGTGGACGTGGACGGCTGGTCCGGCCTGCACGAGGCCACCCGGGCGCAGCAGGAGGCCGGAGCCCGGCGGATCGCCTACATCGGCTGGCCCAGCCCGTCGGGCACCGGTGACGAGCGCCGACGGGGCTGGTACGACGCGATGATGGAGCGCGGGGAGGTCTCGGGCGAGGAACTCGCCCGGCTCGAGGTCGTCACCACCGACGGCGTCAGCCAGGGCACCGCCGCCATGCAGCGGCTGCGGCAGCAGGCCGGCCTGGTCGACGGGGTGCTCTGCGCGAGCGACTCCCTCGCCCTCGGGGCCATGATCGCCAACCCGGAGCGCGTGCCGGTCACCGGCTACGACAACACGCCTGTCGCCGCCGCGGTCGGGCTCTCCAGCGTCGATCAGGCCGTCGACGAGGTGGCCGCCGGGGTGCTCGAACTGCTGACCGGAGAGTTCGGCGGCAAGGTGCACGGGGCCCCCGAGTCGGACGAACCTCGGCACCGGTTGATCACTCCCCGGCTGGTCGTTCGGGAGTTCGCCGCCATCCCGATGGACGTGGCCCGGTAGCCGCTAGCATGGCGCCATGACGTTGCCTGAGGTTGTCGGTGCCCCGGTTGTCGGTGCCCCCGATTCCGTCGGGCTCCCGGGTTCTGCCGGTCTCCCCGTGCCTGTCGCTTTCGCCCTGCCCCTCGCGTGGAATCTCGCCGGCCGCACCGCCTTGGTCACCGGGGCCGGCAGCGCCTCCGGGATCGGTTTCGCCGCGGCACGGATGCTGGGTGAGCTCGGTGCGGACGTCGTGCTCACCGCCACGACCGAACGCGTGCACGAGCGCGCGGCCGAGCTGACGGAACTGGGCATCGCGGCATCCGGAATCGTCTGCACCCTCGACACCGAGGCCGGCGCCCTGGTGCTCGCCGACGCCCTCGCCGACGCGGGCCTGGCCCCGACGATTCTGGTGAACAACGCGGGCATGGTCGCGGTCGGCGACCCCGAGATGCTGCACGGCGACGTGAGCACCACGTCGCCGGAGGAGTGGGACCGTGGCCTCGCAATCAACCTGTCGACCGCGTTCCACGCCACCCGCACCGTGATCGGCTTCATGCACGCGGCGACGTGGGGGCGCATCGTCACGGTGTCGAGCGTCTCGGGGCCGGTGATGGCGTCGCGCGGGGACCTGACCTATGCGGCCGCGAAGGCCGGTCTGGCCGGGCTCACCCGAGCGCTCGCCGTGGATGAGGCCTGGCTCGGCATCACCGCCAACGCGGTCGCGCCGGGCTGGATCGAGACCGGGTCACAGCTGGAGAGCGAGGTGGTCGAGGGCGCGCTCGTGCCGGTCGGGCGCAGCGGGACCGCTGCGGAAGTGGCATCCGTGATCGCCTGGCTGGCCTCGCCGGGCGCGTCCTACGTCACCGGTCAGACCATCGTCGTCGACGGCGGCAACAGTGTGGCCGAGGAGCGCCGGTAGGGGCCGGCGGCCGGTGCGGCGGCCGGTGCGGCGGCCGGTGCAGCGGCCGGTGCAGTTGAATAGACGGGTGACTTCTGCCCTGATCGCCCGGCTTCGCTCCGACCTCGCCACCGCCAACTTTTCGGTTTCGGCCCTCACCGGGCTGTGGGGGAGCGAAGCGGATGCCGCGCTGCGCCGCAACCAGCGGGTCCCGGCGCTGCGTGCGCTCGACGGTCTCCGGGAGAGGCTCGGGCACACCGAGCCCTGCATTACGCTGGCCCGACTGTTCGTGCTCGGCCTGCCCGTTGACCGTGCGGATCTCGATGCCGCCCTCCCCGCACTGGGCGCCGCCGGGGCCGAGGAGCTCGGCCTCGCCGCATCCGTCGTCGCCTTCCCTGAACCCGATCAGGGCGGCGCCGTCCGCCCGCTGCTCGAACTGCGGCCCTACAGCTTCGTCGACGCTCACGGCGCGGGAAGCTGGTGGATCCTGTCCGACCTGGGCGAACTCGCACTCGGCCACCCGCTCGGCGAAAGCCATGTGCTCGGCGTGGGCGGGGCATCCCTCACCCTGAGCGGGCTGCTGATCCCGACGCCGGTGGCCAGCGCCCTCGATCTGGGAACCGGCTGCGGCATCCAGGCGATGCACGCGTCCCGGCATGCCGACCGGGTGATCGCCACGGATATCTCTGCGCGGGCGCTCGAGCTCGCCGCGGTGAACGCCGAGCTGAACGAGATCGACAACATCGAGTTCCGCCTCGGCAGCCTGTTCGAACCCGTCGTGGGGGAGCGTTTCGACCACATCATCTCCAACCCGCCGTTCGTGATCACCCCGCGGGTGCCGGGTGTGCCCGCCTACGAGTATCGCGACGGCGGCCTGGTCGGCGATGCCCTGGTCGAGGCGGTGGTGCGCGGTGCGGCCGGCCATCTGACCCCCGGCGGCATCGCCCAGCTGCTGGGCAACTGGGAGTACCACGCCGGGCAGGACGCCTTCGAGCGCCTGACCGGCTGGCTCGACGTCCCGGCTTCTGTCCCGGCTTCTGCGCCGGCTTCCGTCCCGACTTCTGCCCCGGCTTCCGTCCCGACTTCTGTCCCCGCTTCCGCCCCCGTGAGCCCTGACGAATTCGACGGAGATTTTGCCCGAAACACCCCGAATTCGACTCCGACGCCCCCTCTGGGAGCAAAATCTCCGTCGAATTCGTTCGCAGCCGGGGCTGGGGCCGAAGCCGAAGTCGGGGCTGGGGTCGAAGCCGAAGTCGGGGCCGAAGCCGGGGCCGGGGTCGGGGTCGAGCTCGCGGCTGCCTCGGCTGCAGAGGCCACGGATGACGCGGCACTCGACGCCTGGATCATCGAACGTGAGGTGCAGGCCCCCACGCTCTACGCCGAAACGTGGATCCGCGACGGCGGCACCCGCGCCGACACGGCCGACTTTGAGCGCCTCTACGGCGCCTGGCTCGACGACTTCGAGGCGCGCGGCGTGAGCCAGGTCGGCTTCGGCTACATGCTGCTGCGCCGCCCGGCCGCCGGCACCCCGACCCTTCGCCGCCTCGAACGCATCCCCGGAGCCCTCGGCCACAATCCGGGGGGCATGGGCAGCCACCTCGCCGCCTGCCTCGCCGCCCACGACTGGCACGCGGCGACGGATGACGCCCGCCTCGCCCGCGCGCGGCTCGCCGCCGCATCCGATGTCACTGAGGAACGGCACTACTGGCCCGGCCTGGAGGACCCCACCCTGATGACGCTGCACCAGGGCAGCGGCTTCGGCCGTTCGATCGCGCTGGACACCGGCCTCGCCGCGCTGGTCGGAGCCTGCGACGGTGAGCTCGACGTGGGCTCGATCGTCGCCGCGCTGGCCCAGCTGCTCACCGTCGACGAGGGCGAGCTCGCCGCGGACCTGCTCCCGCGCGTGCGGGAGCTGCTCGACGATGGCTTCCTGCAGCATCCGCTCGACTGACGTTTGGTCGCCGGTTGCGCTCGCGGCATCGCCCGCCCGTCAGCCCACGCGTCAGCCCACGCGTCAGCCCAGACGCCCGCCCACGCGCCCGCCGCCGGCGAACGTAAACCCGGAGATTTTCGCGACACGTCGTGATTCGGCGACGGATGCCGGGTGTCGCGGAAATCTCCGCAGTTACGTGCGCGCCCCCTCCGCCCCACGCGCGCCCCTCGCCCCTCGCGCCCCTGCCCCGACCAGCCACTTCACCCTCCGCTGAGGTAACTTGGTCGTACTGCCCGGCCCCGCTCGGAAAGGAGTACGCCGGCGCCACCCGTGGCGCGGACACAGCAATGAAACGACGAACCTTTCTGATCGGCTCGGTCTCCGGCCTGAGCCTGGTCGCGCTCACCGCGTGCGTGGCGCCGACGCCGCGGCCCACGGCATCCGTCACGCCCACACCGACGACGACCTCGCTCGTGCCGAAGCCGGCGGCCATGCGCCGCACGTCCTGGTCGGCCGACCCGTTCGCCCGCGGATCCTTCAGCTTTCCTGCGGTCGGCGCCACGCCCGAGCAGCGCGCCGCGCTCAGCGAGCCCGTCGACGACCGCCTGTTCTTCGCCGGGGAGGCCACGTCCACAGACGCATTCGGCACGGTGCAGGGCGCCCGCGACTCCGGGGAGCGCGCCGCCCGTGACGTGCTCGCCGCCGCGAATCCGGGGGAGCGCATCGCCGTGATCGGTGCCGGAATCGCCGGGCTCGCGGCGGCCCGCGACCTGGCAGACGCCGGCTACGACGTGGTCCTGGTCGAGGCCCGCGACCGCATCGGCGGCCGCATCGACACCGTCACCGACAAGGACTGGCCGTTCCCGATCGAGCTCGGCGCGTCGTTCGTCTGGCGCACCGGGCAGACCACCCTCGACGAGGACCTCACCGACCGCGGGGTCGCCACGGCCCCCTTCACCGCTGTGCCCGAGGTTCGCACGACTGCCGGCACGGTTCTGCAGGTGCCCGGCACCGGCTCGCAGGCGGTCGGCACGGCGCTGGCCTGGGCCGCCGACCAGCCCGCCGACGTGTCCATCGCGCAGGCCCTCGCCGACTCGGGTGCGTCCAAGCTTTCGACGACGGATGCCGACACCGGCGTTTCCGACGCCGACTGGCTCGATTACCAGATCACCGTGGTGCTCGACCCGAAGTGCGGTGCCCCCGTCGCCGAGCAGTCCTCCTGGTACTCGGAAGCAGACGCCCAGGCCGACCCTGACGCCGACCCCGGCGAGGACCGCATCGTGCTGGGCGGCTTCGCCACCCTGCTCACCGACCTCAGCGAGGGCATCGACGTGCTCGGGTCCAGCGTGGTCACCAGGATCGCCTACAGCGACGCCGGCGCGAGCCTCCGCCTCGGCAACGGCGAGTCCCTGTCCGCCGACCGGGTCATCGTCACCGTGCCGTTGGGGGTGCTGAAGACCAAGGTGATGGAGTTCGACCCACCGCTGCCCTTCACGCACCGCGGCGCCATCTCCGCCCTCGGCATGGGCGCGCTCGACAAGATCTGGCTCCAGTTCGACGAGCCGTTCTGGGACACGGATGCGCCGCTCTGGGCCACGGTCGGCGGCGACGACGACTTCCGCGTCTGGATCAACATGGTTCCGATCACCGGCGAACCGGTTCTGGTGGGCCTGGTTGCCGCGGAGACCGCTCTGCGCCTCGCCGAGGTCGACGACGACGAGTTCCTGGCCGCCGCCCTGAGCAGCCTCGAGCCGTTCAACTCGACCGTGCCGACGGCCACGCCGGCCCCGGAGTAAGCGCGGCACCCGCACGCGGTACTCACACGCCTCCCACCGCCAAAACACCTGTCCAGCGCCTCGCAAAAGTCAACCCTTCGCTATTCCAAGATTCGTGGTGTACGCTCCTTCCAACGTCCAGTCGGTGAATTCTGGCCCCCATTCAGGGCACTTTTTCATGCAGGCGCAGCCCGTCGTGGTGCAGCGCCCAGAGGTCCAGTCGTTACCCTGACTGGCTCTGCCGACGGATTCCTGAGGGGTGAATACCCCCGGTCCAGACCGGGCTCGTTCCGCCGGCCATCCCGGTGCGGTCGCCACCGGGATGCACCACCTCCGCCCGCGACTGCTTCACTCTTCTGCTTTACCGCGTGATTGCTGTGCTCCCCATGGATACCCTCCTCGACATCGACCTCGAATCAGTCGTCCTTCTGGACTTCGACCCTGACCTGCCCTGCGAGGGCACCCACCACATTCGCGGACTGAGCGGACATCAGCCCACCGCCCCCGGCTCCTTCATGGTGGTCTCGCCCTGCTGCGGACCCAAGGTCGTGCAGTGCACTCCCCGGGTCCTCGCGATGCAGGCATCCGGTGTGCTCTACTGCGGCGCCTGCCAGGGCGAGCATCTGACCAGCGAATACACCTTCACGCCGCTATAGGCTCGCGCCGCAATGCCGGCTGGGGCAGCCGCGACGTGGCCGTGAGTACGGCTGCGATCGCGGTGAAGAGCAGCAGAGCCGCCAGGCAGTAGACCGCGGTCTCGAGCGGTCCGCGCACCTGCACCGGGTCCAGGAAGAAGTACGGGTACCAGCCCACGACCGACCCGCGGATAAGCGTGAACACTCCCCAGATCGAGGGCACCACGAGAATCCAGGCCAAAATTTTCCAGGGCAGCCGGGCCTTGCCGGCATCCGTCAGCCAGTCGAGCAGCGCGATCGCGGGAATCCAGAAGTGCAACAACTGGCTCGACCAGGGCACCTCGATCGTGTAATCGCGGGTTGAGGACTGGATGACGATGGTCAGGAACACGATCCCCGAGACGGTGATGTAGGTCGTGACCAACAGCCGGAACCAGTCCAGCCACGGTGGGTCGGTCGCGTGCCGGAAGGCGACGATCGCGGCAACGACGAAGGCGACGACCGCGGCCATGCCGCTCAGCACGGTGAAATAGCTGAAGTAGTTGGCGATCTGGAAGGTGGCGAAACCGAGCACGTAGTCGAAGTAGCCGGCCAGGGCCACGACGCCCAGGAACGCGAGCAGCAGGCGGCCGATGCCGAACCCGCGGCGCACCGTGTGCACGGGGAAGGTCCGGGGGGCTCGGGCGACCAGGGCCGGATGGGTGGCAGCCGCAGGGAGTGCGCGCATGCCCGGATCCGTCGCCGGCGCGAGGACGCGCTTCGTTCTTTCCGTCCGAGCGGGATCGGCTGCTCGCGCGCACATGCTTCCACGCTACGCCAGCCTCGCCGTGAGTCGTGAGTCGTGCGTCGTGGGCCGTGGGCCGTGGGCCGTGGGCCGTGTGTCGTGGGCCGTGTGTCGTGGGTCGTGGGTCGTGGGTCGTGGGTCGTGGGTCGTGGGCCGTGGGTCGTGCGTCGTGCGTCGTCGGTCAGAAGCCGATCTGGAACCCGGTCTCGCCGATCGGCGGAATAGTGGTGACCTCGACCGCCTCCACCCGGGCCGACGGCGGGCCGTGTTGCAACCACGCGAGCATCGCCCAGACGGATGCCGCGTCGCCCTCCAGCTCCGCGTCCACCGCGCCATCCGTCCGGTTGCGCACGAACCCCGCGAGACCGAGGCGGCGTGCCTCGACCTGGGTGTAGTAGCGGAACCCCACTCCCTGCACCATCCCACGCACGACCGCCTGTTTGCGAACCATTCCTCCAGTGTGCCCGGCCCCCGGCCCACCCGCACCGGTCGTCACCCGGCCCGCACGCCACCCGCCCCCGTCGCCTGCCCACCCGCCTGCCTGCTTGCTTGCTTGCCTCTCTGCGCGCCTGCCTGCCCGCCTGCCCGCCCGCCTGCCCGCCCGTCTGTCTGCCCGCCTGCGCGCCCGTCTGCGCGGTGGCGAACTCAGGAGATCCGGCGCGGGCATCCGTTTCGCCCCCGGAAATACGCGGGTCCATGCGGATGCGCGTAGCCGGCGGGAGCATTCTCCTGAGTTAGCCGCACGGGGCGGGGAGACTCGGCAGATCAGTGCTCGGCGGGGCTCCACGTCAGACTGCGTGCCTGCCCACCTGTTTGCCCGTCTGCGGGGTGGCGAACTCAGGAGATCCGGCGCGGGCATCCGTTTCGCCCCCGGAAATACGCGGGTCTATGCGGATGCGCGTAGCCGGCGGGAGCATTCTCCTGAGTTAGCCGCACGGGGCGGGGAGACACGGCCGGAATGCTCGTCAGACCCGTTGCCGGCCTCGCCGTGGGCCCGCCCGTACCCGCTGTGCGCCTGGCCGGACAGCAACGCACACCCGGCTCAGGCGGAGTCGCGCCAGACGATCGGAGTCTCCAGCAGGATGCCGCCGGCCGGCTGCTCCTCGCCGCGCAGCTGGCCGAGCACGCACTGCGCCGCCGCCGCGCCGAGGCCGAAGGCCGGCTGGTGGACGGTGGACAGGTGCGGCTGGGTGCGGAGCGCCCAGGAGCTGTCGTCGAAGCCGACGATGCCGACATCGCCGGGCACGCTGCGCCCGGCCTCGCGGAGAGCCTCCAGGGCTCCGGCCGCGACCGCGTCGGAAGCGGCGAACACACCATCGATCAGCGGGTCGCGGTCGAGCAAATCGCGCATACCCAGGGCCCCGTCGGTGAACGTGTAGAGCGGTACTCGGGCGACCAGGGCCGGGTCGAAACGGTCGCCGAGGGCATCCGTGAAGCCGGCCAGGCGGTCGGCGCCGGAATCGCGGTCGAGGGCCGCCGCGACCATGCCGATGCGCCGGCGGCCGGTCTGCATCAGGCGTTCCGTGATGGCGCGCGCCGAGGCCCGGTTGTCGATGCCCACGAAGGGAAGCTGACGCAGGTCGGGCGGATGTCCGACGAAGGCGGCCGGAAGGCGCAGCTTCTCGATCACGCGGATGATCGGGTCTTCCTGCCGGGCGGAGACGATGATGACGCCGTCGACGAAGCCGCCGCTGAGATAACGGGCGACGCGGTCGGTGTCGCGCTGGGAGTCGATGACGAGGCTGACCATCTGGTAGTCGGCGCGGGAGAGCACGGTGTTGGCACCGAGCAGGATACCGCCGATGTTGGGGTCGTCCAGGAACAGGGAGTGCGGCTCGTGCACGATGAAACCGACGGCCTCCGAGCGCTGCATGACCAGGCTGCGGGCGGCATTGTTCGGCACGTAGCCGACCTTCTCGATGGCGGCCTCGATGGCGATGCGGGCCGCCGCCGAGACGTAGGGCTCGTCGTTCACGACCCGGCTGACCGTGCCGCGGGACACTCCGGCTTCGACGGCGACGTCGTGGATCGTCGCACGTTTGCGTCGAGACGGGATGGTCACCATTTGATAACTGTAACGCCCCCGAACAGACTCCGCGCTTGACACGGCCGCCGAAACCTACCTACTCTGTGTACGTTCACAGAAAGCCCGACGGTGTGTTTTGCTCTCGACTCTGTGCACGTTCACAGAGTCGTCGACATCCCGGTTGCCGCAGGGCAGCGGAACCGGGAAGCCACAGTCAGGGAGCACATGAATTCGCGAGCAGCCACTTCGGACGGGAAGGCCACGGCCTCGGCCTCGGCCAGCCCGTTCGTGCACGAGGGCATCGCCTACGGCTGCGACTACAACCCCGAGCAGTGGGGTCCCGACGTCTGGGCCGAAGACGTGCGCCTCATGCGGGAGGCGGGCGTCGATCTCGTCGCCATCAACATCTTCGGCTGGTCGCACCTCGAGCCGCGGCCGGGCGAGTACGACTTCGCCACCCTCGACACGATTATTGAGCTGCTGCACGCCAACGGCATCCGAGTCAACCTCGGCACCGGTACCTCATCGCCGCCGCCGTGGCTGACCACGCTCCACCCGGAGATCCTTCCGGTGACCGACGACGGCACCACCCGCTTCCCGGGCGGCCGTCAGGCCTGGTGCCCGAGCTCGGCCGTGTTCCGCGAGCACGCGCTCGCCCTGGTCGAGCAGGTCGCGAAGCGGTACGGCCACCACCCGGCCATCGCCCTCTGGCATGTGTCCAACGAACTGGGTTGCCACAACGCGCTGTGCTACTGCGACGACACCGCGGCCGCATTCCGTCTCTGGCTGCAGGCGCGGTACGGAACCATCGATGCCCTGAACGCCGCCTGGGGCACCTCGTTCTGGAGCCAGCGCTACGGCCAGTGGGCCGAGATCCTCACCCCGCGGCTCACCCTGTCCAGCCAGAACCCCGGCCAGGTGCTCGACTTCCACCGGTTCAGCTCCGCCGAGCTGCTCGACTACTACCGGTTGGAGGCCGCGGTGTTGCGCCGCCACTCGGACGTGGCGGTGACCACGAACTTCATGGTCACCGCGCACATCCGTAACCTCGACTACTGGTCCTGGGCCGGCGACATGGACATCGTCGCCAACGACCACTACCTCGACCACCGTCTCGCCGACCCGGCCACCGAGCTCGCCTTCGCCGCCGACCTCACCCGCGGGCTCGCCCAGGGCGAGCCCTGGCTGCTGATGGAACAGGCCGCAGGCGCGGTCAACTGGCAGCCGCACAACCTGGCCAAGGCGCCCGGCGAGATGACCCGCAACTCCCTCGCCCATGTCGCCCGCGGCGCCGACGGCATCTGCTTCTTCCAGTGGCGCGCCTCCCTGCAGGGGTCGGAGAAATTCCATTCGGCGCTGGTGCCCCACGCCGGCACCGACACCGTGCTCTGGCGGGAGGTCGTGGCCCTGGGCGCGACCCTCGACCGGCTCGCCGAGGTCACCGGCAGCCGGGTCGTGGCGGATGCTGCGCTCATCTTCAGCTGGGAATCCTGGTGGGCCGGCGACGGAGAATCCCGTCCCTCCCACGCGGTGCGCTACCTCGACCAGGTGCATGCCGCGTACACGGCCCTGCACGACCTCGGCGTCACCGTCGACATCGTCTCCCCGGATGCCGACCTCTCGGGCTACCGCCTCGTCGTCGCCCCGAATCTCTACCTCGTCTCGGACGCGCAGGCCGAGAACCTGCGCTCCTACGTCGCGGCCGGCGGCCACGCCCTGATCACCTTTTTCAGCGGCATCGTCGACGAAGACGACCGGGTGCGCACCGGCGGCTACCCCGGCGCGTTCCGCGAGATCCTCGGCATCACGGTGGAGGAATTCTCCCCGCTGCTGCCCGGCCATCTGCTCGCCCTCGACTCCGGCGCCGCCGCGAGCCTGTGGAGCGAACGCCTGCGCGTCGACACCGCCGAGGTGTTCGCCAGCTACCTTGACGGGCCGCTGCCCGGCATCCCCGCCATCACCCGCAACCGGCACGAACGCGGCACCGCCTGGTACGTCGCGACCGCGCTGGAGGCCGGCGCCCTGCGCGACCTCGTGCGCACCGTGGCCCAGGAGGCCCGCGTCACCGCCGTCGGCCCGGAGCGTATTGCAACCCCGGAACGCACGGACGCCCCGGAGCGCACCGCAACCACGCAGCGCTCCGGCAGCATCGAGGTCGTGCGCCGCGTGGGTGCCACCCACAGCTATCTGTTCATCATCAACCACGGTCACGGCGACGTCGAGCTTGCGGCCGCCGGCCACGAGCTCGTCACCGACGAACCCGTCGGTCGAATTGTGCGCGTGCCGGCCGGAGCCGTCCGCGTGATTAGAGAGGACCCCGCATCATGAGCGCACCAGCCGTCCCCATGACGGATGCCCCGGGCAGCGCTGCCCGGAAGAGGCCCCGCGCCGCCAGGCCCCGCGTGCAGCACAGAGGCGCGATCCTCGCGTTCGTGCTGCCGTTCGGCACCCTGTTCGCCCTGTTCTACCTCGTGCCGATCGGCTACGCGATCTACCAGTCGCTGCTCGTGATCGAGCGCGAAGGCACCTTCGGTCAGGCCACCGAGGTGTTCGGCGGGCTGACCCAGTACATCCTGGTGTTCCAGAACGGCCCGTTCTGGCAGTCGATCGGCCGGGTACTCGCCTTCGGCGCCGTGCAGGTGCCGATCATGCTCGGCCTCGCACTGCTGTTCGCGCTGCTGCTGGACTCGCCGCTCGTGCGAGGCAAGAAGTTCTTCCGGCTGGCGTTCTTCGTTCCCTATGCGGTGCCGGGCGTCATCGCCGCGATCATGTGGGGCTACCTCTACTCACCCAACCTGTCGCCATTCAGCGCCGTCACCGAGAACATCAACTTCCTCTCGGCCGACCTGGTGCTCTGGGCCATCGCCAACGTCGTCACCTGGGTGTTCGTGGGCTACAACATGCTGATCATCTACTCGGCCCTGCTGGCGATCCCGACGGAGCTCTACGAGGCCGCCCGCCTCGACGGCGCCGGGCAGCTGCGCATCGCGTGGTCGGTCAAGATCCCGCTGATCATGCCGGCGATCATCCTGACGGCGATCTTCTCGATCATCGGCACCCTGCAGCTGCTCGCCGAACCCCAGGTGTTCCGCAGCTTCAGCTCGGCCGTGACCAGCACGTTCACCCCGAACCTGACGGTGTACTCCACCTCATCGATCCCGAACTTCAACCTGGCCGCCGCATTCTCCGTGGTGCTGGCCCTGGCCACGTTCATCCTCTCCTTCACGTTCCTGAAGTTCACGCAGCGGAAGGAAGCCAAGTGAGCACCCTGACCCCCACCACCCCCGCCAAGCCGACCCGCGGCATCCGTTCCACCGAGGCGAAGGCGCCGCGCGCCCAGCGCGAGAGCCCGTTCGCCCGGGTCAGCGCCATGATCGTGATGGGCGTCTTCACGCTCTACTTCCTGGTGCCGATCTGGTGGCTGCTGGTGGCGGCCTCGAAGAGCCGCTCCCAGTTCAACAGCACGAACCCGCTCTGGTTCGCCGACTTCTCCCTGTTCGAGAACATCGGCAACCTGATGGCGTACCGCGACGGCGTCTACCTCAAGTGGATGCTCAACAGCGCGCTGTATGCCGGTGGCGGCGCCCTCGTGGGCACCATCATCGCCGGCATGTGCGGGTACGCGCTGGCGAAGTACAACTTCCCGGGTCGGGAACTGATCTTCAACGTCGTGCTCGGCGGGGTGCTCGTGCCTGCCACGGCCCTGGCGCTGCCGTTGTTCCTGATCTTCAGCCAGATCAGCCTGACCAACACGTTCTGGTCTGTGTTCCTGCCCAGCCTGGTCAGCCCGTTCGGGGTCTACCTCGCCCGCATCTACGCCTCCGCCAGCGTGCCCGACGAGTTGATCGAGGCCGCCCGCTTGGACGGTGCCGGCGAACTGCGCACCTTCTTCACCGTCTCGGTACGGATGATGGTGCCGGCCCTGGTCACCGTCTTCCTCTTCCAGTTCGTCGCCATCTGGAACAACTTCTTCCTGCCGCTGATCATGCTGCGCGACGAGACTCTGTTCCCGGTCACGCTCGGCCTCTACGCCTGGAACTCGCAGGTCAACCAGATCCCCGTGCTGCGCGACTACGTACTGATCGGTGCGCTGCTGTCGATCATCCCGCTGATCATCATCTTCCTGCTACTCCAGCGCTTCTGGCGGAACGGCCTCAGCGCCGGTTCCGTGAAGTAGCCGGTTACCGTGACGTAGCACCCCCTCAAGCTGCACCACCCCACCCCACCCCACCAAGAGAAAAGAAGAACAATGCAGATCAAGAAGAGAGCAGCCGCCGTCGCCTTGCTCACCGCGGCCACGGTCGTGCTGACCGGTTGCGCGTCGGGTTCGACCACGTCGTCCGGCGGCGACGCCGCCGCCTGCGAGCCCTCCGAGGGCAAGGTCGACCTCACGTTCACCACCTGGATCCCCGGCATGGAAGAGGTCGTTGCCGTCTGGAACGAGGAGAACCCCGACGTTCAGGTGAAGGTGCAGACCGGGCCGAACGGCAACGGCGGCACCTACCAGAACTTCTTCAACCAGCTCAAGGCCGGCAACGCGCCCGACCTCGGCCAGATCGAATACGACGCGCTCCCGAACTTCCGCGTGCAGGACGGTCTGATGAACCTCGCCGCCTGTGAGGGTGTTCTCGACGCCAAGGCCGACTTCGTGGACTGGACCTGGGGTCAGGTCAACTTCGGTGAAGACGACGCCGTGTACGCGGTGCCTCAGGACGCCGGGCCCATGGCCATGTTCTACCGCGCCGACCTCTTCGAGGCCAACAACATCGCGATCCCCACCACCTGGGAAGAGTATGCGGTTGCCGCCGAGGCCGTGCGCGCCACCGGCGGGTACATCACCAACTTCTCGCAGAGCGACATCAACCAGTTCGCCGGATTCGTCTGGCAGGCCGGCGGAAGCTGGTTCGAGAACGACGGCGACAACTGGACCATCGACCTGACCAGCCCCGAGTCCGTCAAGGTCGCCGACTACTGGCAGGACCTGATCGACCGCGACCTCGTCTCGACCAACCCGCCGTGGACCGACGAGTGGAACAACGCCTACAACACCGGCTCCAACTGGACCTGGAACTCCGCAGCCTGGGGTGCCAACTCCATCGCCAGCGGCGCTCCGGACACCTCCGGCAACTGGTCCGTCGCCCTCTCCCCGCAGTGGGCTGCCGGCGACAACGCCGCCGGTAACTGGGGTGGCTCGTCCACCGCGGTGTTCACTGGCTCCAAGCACCCCTACGAGGCTGCCCAGTTCGCGCTGTGGCTGAACACCTCCGACGAGGCGCTCACGATGCTGAATAAGTCGGCCAACCTGTACCCGGCCGCCAAAAGCGGCCTCGAACTGCCGGCCCTCAAGGAAGGCGTCGAGTTCTACGGCGGCCAGGCCATCTACGACGTGTTCGCCGAGGCATCCGGTCACGTCTCGCCCGACTTCATCTGGGGCCCGACCATGACGCAGGTGTACAACGACACCTCCGACGGTTTCAAGGGTGCGGTCACCGGCAACGGAACTCTGTCGGATGCTCTCACGAGCGCCCAGAAGAGCACGATCGACGCACTCGAGGCTCAGTCGATCCCGGTCAACAAGTAGCATCAGCGTCACGGCAGTACCGCAACATCACCGCAGTGAACGATGAGAAGTGAGCAGTAACGGAATTGATGCACCCAGTCCCGGCCCCGTCGCCGACCGACCCCGTGTCGATTCCCTACCTCCGTGCCGCGGGCACCAGCCTCGTGCTGGATGCCCGCGGCACGGGTGTGCCCGTCATCGTGCACTGGGGTGCCGACCTGGGTGACCTGAACGGTGAGCTGCTGACCGCGTTGGCCGACGCATCCGTGCCGGCGATCTCGCCGAGCTCGATCGACGTGCCCCTGCGGCTCTCGCTGCTGCCCACCCTCGCGGAGGGCTGGAGTGGACGTCCGGGGGTGAGCGGGTTCCGGCCCGGCGGGCGCGGTGGCGGGGCCCTCGAGCTGCGCCTTGCCGAGGTGCAGGCAGGCCGGGGCTCCGGCTCCGGCCGCGTGCTGGGCGGCACGCAGTCCCTGGCGATCTTTCTGACGGATGCCGCGGCCCGGGTGGCCGTGCGCACCGACCTCGAACTCTCGGTCGAGGGTGTGCTGCGACTGCGCCACACCCTCACCAACACCGGCACCGACCCTCACCTCGCGGCGTTCGAGCTCGGCTCGCTCGACGTGATCCTCCCGGTGCCGGACCGGGCCGGGGAACTGCTCGACTTCACCGGGCTGTGGACCCACGAACGCCGGCCGCAGCGCAGCACGCTCGGCCACGGCGTCTGGAGCCGCGAGTCCCGCCACGGCCGCCCCGGCCACGACGACTCCTACCTGATGGCGGTCGGCACGCCCGGGTTCGGTTTCCGCACCGGCGAGGTGTGGGCCACCCACCTGGCCTGGAGCGGCGACAAGCGCGCCTGGGCCGAGAACAGTGCGCTGGGCTACTCGGCGCTGGGCAGCGGCGAACTTCTGGCCCCGGGTGAGCTGAGCGTGGCCAATGCTGCGAGCCACACCACCCCGTGGACCGTGGCCGTGTACTCGGCTGCCGGACTCGACGGGCTGTCGGCGCGGCTGCATCCGTGGATCCGGAGCTGGTCGACCATCACCGGCCCCCGCCCGGTCGTGCTGAACACCTGGGAGGCCGTGTACTTCGACCACGACCTGCCCACCCTGGCCCGCCTGGCGGACGCCGCGGCCACGGTCGGCGTGGAACGCTTCGTGCTCGACGACGGCTGGTTCACCGGCCGCTCGGACGACCGGCGGGCCCTGGGCGACTGGTTCGTGGATCCCGTGACCTGGCCCGGCGGACTGCACCCGCTGATCGAGCACGTGCACGCGGCCGGGATGGATTTCGGCCTCTGGGTCGAGCCCGAGATGCTCAGCCTCGACTCCGATGTGGCCCGCGCGCACCCGGACTGGGTGCTCGGCGGGGTGGGGGAGGACTCGGCTGGGGTTGGTGTTGGTGTTGGTGTTGGTGCTGGTGCTGGTGCTGGTGCCGGTGCCGGTGCTGGTGTTGCCTCGGCTGCGCTGACCTGGCGGTTCCAGCGGGTGCTCGACCTCGGCAACCCGGATGCCTTCGACTGGGTGTTCGCCCGGCTTAACGCTCTGCTCACCGAGTACCCCATCGCCTACCTGAAGTGGGACCACAACCGTGACCTGCTGGCCGGTTCAGCCCACCGGCAGACGGTGGCATTGTACCGGCTCATCGACGCCGTGCGCGCCGCTCACCCGGGCATCGAGATCGAGTCCTGCGCGTCGGGGGGAGCCCGGATCGACCTCGGCATCCTCGAGCGCGTGGATCGGGTCTGGACCAGCGACACCAACGACCCGCTCGAACGGCAGCAGATCCAGCGGTACTCGAGCGTGCTGCTGCCGCCGGAATACCTCGGCGGGCACCTCGGCGCGGCCACGGCGCACACCACCGGGCGCACCTCGGAGCTCAGCTTCCGGCTGGCCACCGCCCTATTCGGCAGTGCCGGCATCGAGTGGGACCTGACGCGTGCGAACGAGGCCGAGCTGATTCAGATCGCCGACTGGATCGCCTGCTACAAGCGGCTGCGGCCCCTGTTGCACTCCGGCGTCGTCGTGCGGGCCGACCCCAGCGACCCGGCTCTCGAGCTGCACGGCGTCGTCGCCCCCGACCAGAACTCGGCCCTCTTCGCCCAGGTGTCGCTGGCCGCCCCGCGCGCGGCACTCCCGGAGCGGATGCGGTTCCCCGGTCTCGCGCCCGACCGGCGCTACCGCGTGGCGTCACTGCCGCTGGGCGCGCCCCCGCGCACGATTCAGGATGCCCCGCCGGCCTGGCTGGCGGAGCCGGGCTCGCCCGGTGCTGGTGCTGCTGCTGCCGTCGCTGGTGCTGCCGGTGCTGGTGGTGCTGGTGGTGCCGGTGCTGGTGCTGCCGGTGCTGGTGCTGCTGCTGGCGCTGGTGGTGCCGTTGCTGGTGCTGCTGGTGGTGCCGTTGCTGGTGCTGCTGGTGGCGCTGGTGGTGCCGTTGCTGGTGGTGCCGTTGCTGGTGCTGCCGGTGGCTCCGTCACGTTGACCGGTGCGGTGCTCGCTCTCGTCGGGTTGCCCGCGCCGCTGCTCGCTCCGGAGCAGGCCGCGCTCTTCACGGTCGACGCGGTCGACTAGCATCCTGTCGAGGAGTCGCTGCTCACGCGTCCGTTGCTGCAGCATCCGTTGCCCCTTGCCCGTTGCCCGTTGCCCGTCCACGTCCCCCCCGTCCACGTCCCCCCGTCCACGTCCCCCCATCCCGTCCGCCGACCGTCGCGTCGGCCGTCGCGTCGGCCGTCATTGCGCCGAGTGTCGCCGATTCTGCCGATAATCGCCCGTGCAGCGGCGTCGCTCGGCGAAAACGGCGATTGTCGGCGAACGTTGGCCGCATCGGCCGAGGCTGTCCGGCGCCCCGGTCGCCGAGTTCGACTGTTCCGGTCGAGTTTGGCGATCGAGCGATCGATTGGCACGAGGTCGACCGCGAGGGTCGACCTCGCCACCGGCGACGGATGCCCACCCCCGCGCTGGCACCCCTCTCGCGCTGGCACCACCCCCGCGCTGGCACCCCTCTCGCGCTGGCACCACCCCCGCGCTGGCACCCCTCTCGCGCTGGCACCACCCCCGCGCTGGCACCCCTCTCGCGCTGGCACCACCCCCGCGCTGGCACCCCTCTCGCGCTGGCACCCCTTTCGCGCCGGTACCCCTCCAGCGCCGGCACCACCCCCGTGCCGTCGCCCGCTCAACTCCCTCGGTCAGTACTCGATGACGACGCGGCCGTCGATCTTGCCCTGCTTCATCTCGTCGAGCACCTCGTTGACCTCGTCGAGCGTGCGGGTGTGCACGGTGGGGTGGATGAGGCCGCGGGCGTAGAAGTCCATGGCCTCGACCATGTCCTGCCGGGTGCCCACGATGGAGCCGCGGATGGTGAGCGCCTTGAGCACGATATCGAAGATGGGCGCGGGGAAGTCGCCCGGCGGCAGTCCGTTGAAGACGATGGTGCCGCCGCGGCACGCCTCGCCGATCGCATGCCCGAACGCCCGAGGGTGCACAGCCGTGACGAGCACCGCGTGGGCGCCGCCGATCTCCCGTTGGATGACCTCGATCGGATCCTCGTTCATGGCGTTCACGGTCAGCTCGGCCCCGTGCTTCCGGGCCAGCTCGAGCTTGTCGTCGGCCACGTCGACGGCGGCGACGCGCAGCCCCATGGCCCGGGCATACTGCACGGCCAGGTGGCCGAGGCCGCCGATGCCGGAGATGACGACCCACTGGCCCGGCCGGGCCTCGGTCATCTTCAGACCATTGTAGACGGTGACTCCGGCGCACAGCACCGGGGCGACCTCGACCGGGTCCACGCCGTCGGGAAGGCGCACCGCCTAGCGGGCGTCGACCAGCAGGTACTGGCCGAACGAGCCGTCAACGCTGTAGCCGCCGTTCTGGTGCTCCTCGCACAGGGTCTCCCAGCCGGTGCGGCAGTACTGGCAGTTGCCGCACGCCGACCAGAGCCAGGCGTTGCCGACCAGGTCTCCGACCGCGACGTCGGTGACGCCGTCACCGAGCGCGACGACCCGGCCGACGCCCTCGTGGCCCGGGATGAACGGCGGGCTGGGCTTGACCGGCCAATCGCCCTCGACCGCGTGCAGGTCGGAGTGGCACACGCCCGAGCTGATCAGCTTGACGAGTGCCTGGCCGTGTCCGGGCTGCGGAACCGGCACCTCTTCGATGGTCAGTTTCTGACCGAATGTCGTGACGACGACGGCACGCATGGTCGCCGTTTCGACGCACTGGGCGTCGACGGTGGTGTCTGTCTGCGTGGTGGATGTCATGGTGGATCCTCCTTTGACGAACGTCTATGTCCGTGGGTTAGAGGCTAGGTCGTGGCAGGTTGCGCCCGGTTGCGGCCGGGTCGCGGCGCCGAAAACCGGCACCGGGGCAGTACCCTCAGCGAAGCAGCAGCCTCGCACCGAAGCACCCGCGAAGAAGGAACTCCCATGAAAATCGAGAACATCGAGCTGCGGCGCGTGCATATTCCCCTCGTGCGGCCCTTTCGCACCTCGTTCGGCACATCGATCGCCCGGGAGATCACGATCGTGCGGGTGAAAACCGCGGATGCCGAGGGCTGGGCCGAGTGCGCCGCCGACACGCGCCCGCTCTACAGCTCGGAGTTCCTTGACGGCAGTGATCTTGTCATCCGCGACCATCTGATCCCACGGCTGCAGGCCCTCGGCGACCGGCTCACCGCCGAGCGCGTCGCCGGCGCCCTGGAACCGGTGAAGGGGCACACGATGTCCAAGGCCGTGCTGGAAACGGCCATCCTGGACGCGCAGCTGAAGGAGACCGGCGTCTCGTTCGGCGGCTACCTCGGTGCCGTGCACGACACGGTTCCGGCCGGGGTCTCGGTGGGCATCATGGACTCGATCGACGAGCTGCTCGAGGCCGTGGCCGGCTACCTGGAGGAGGGCTACCTCAGGATCAAGCTCAAGATCGAGCCCGGCTGGGACCTCGAGCCCGTGCGGGCCGTGCGCGAGCGCTTCGGCGACGAGTTGCTCCTCCAGGTCGACGCGAACACCGCGTACACCCTCGCGGATGCCCGCCACCTCGCCCGGCTCGATCCCTTCGACCTGCTCCTGATGGAGCAGCCGCTCACGGAGGACGACCTGCTGGGTCACGCCCACCTGGCGCGGCGGATCACGACCCCGATCTGCCTCGACGAGTCGATCGAGTCCGCCCGGGACGCGGCCACGGCCATCACCCTCGGCGCCTGCAGCATCATCAACGTCAAGCCGTCGCGGGTGGGCGGCTACCTGGAGGCCCGTCGCATCCACGATGTGGCGGCCGCGCACGGCGTGCCGGTCTGGTGCGGCGGGATGCTCGAGACCGGCATCGGCCGGGCCGCGAACGTCGCCCTGGCCGGGCTGCCGAACTTCGTGCTGCCCGGAGACACCTCCGCCTCCAACCGGTACTACGCCGAGGACCTGACCGCGCCGTTCGTGCTAGAGAACGGGCACCTGCGCGTGCCCACGGGCCCGGGCATCGGCGTGGAGGTGCTGCCCGACGTGCTGGCCGGCGTGACGGCATCCGTCACTGAGATCAGGTTCTAGTCGGCTGCTTCCCGACCATGACGGGCGACGGATGCCTGTGCCACTCGCCGGCCGTGCCGCTAGCCTGAGGGAGACGAGCCACCACACCGAACTCTGGAGGACACCAATGCTGTTGACCGCCGACCTGTACGACCAGCGCGGTGAAGACCTGCAATCCGTGCCGCTTCAGTTCCTGAACCTGGGCGGCCGCGCCCGCTTCAGCGGACCGATCCGCACCGTGACCTGCTTCGAGGACGACGCCCTGCTCAAGTCGGTGCTGTCGACGCCCGCCGCCGGCGAGGTGCTCGTGATCGACGGTGGCGGCTCGCTGAACACGGCGCTGATGGGCGACATGATCGCCGAGCTCGCGGTGCAGAACGGCTGGGCCGGCGTGGTGATCAACGGCGCGATCCGCGACCGGGTGGCCATTCAGGAGATGCCGCTGGGCGTGAAGGCCCTCGGCAGCAATCCGCGCAAGAGTTCGAAAGCAGGCGAGGGCGTCACGGATGCCGTCGTCCGGTTCGCCGGAGTGACGTTCACTCCCGGGCGCACGATCTTCTGCGACGAGGACGGGATCCTCGTCGAGCGGTGACGGGCTGCGCGTGGTGATGAGCTGCATCTGCCTCGCAGCCGACGCCGCGACCAGGACGCGCGGCGCCACCCGAGGGAGCTCACTCAGGTGGAGCCGCTGGTGCGTGTGTCCAACGTCATTGTTGTTCGTGTGGACGCTAGTCGTGCAACCGATACTCGTAAATCCGGCATTGTTTCGGTCCCACTGCTCCACGTTACTTTGTCACCGGTCCGCTTGTCATCACCTGCGAGCTAACGATTGGCGCCGACCGGTCGCGGCCCGGCGCCCGCGACGGATGCGCCGGCTCAGCGCAGCGTCGGGCGGTCGGAGCGCACGACCAGGCTGCGCTCGGTGAGCTCGACCATCCGTCTTGTGCCGTTCTCGAGGGTGACCTCCACCTCGAAAGCGTGGTCGAGCGCCTTGCTCCTGCGGAAGTCGGTGACGGTTCCGCTGCCGACCTCGGCCAGGGCGGCCTGCCCGGCGGTCGTGCGTTCGACGCTCGCGGTCTCCGCGGTGGTCAGCACGCGGGGTTCGGCGACGGATGCCGCGTCGCCACTCCAACTGGGTGTGCTCACCCACACGACCGTGAAAGTCTCATCGAGCTGAACCGCGACCTCGACCCCGTTCGGCAGCCGGGTGTCGACCGTGTAGGACCCGGCGGACCCGGCGGATTCCGCGGACTCGGAAAGCGCGGCGGGGCCGCGCTGGGCATCCGTCACGGTGCCAGGCCCGACCTCGGTCAGGGCCGCGCGGCTCGCGCGCGCCATTTCCGCGTCGGTCAGGGTGGTCTCGCCTCCCGGCCCCACGGCGGCCGCGATTCCGGCGGCACCGGCGCCCACGGCCACCGTCGCGGCGAGGGCCGCCGCGATCCAAGTCGACTTTCGGATTCCGGGCACCTTGATTGCATTCACACCCCCAGTCTGGGGGACTCCGGGCTGCCCCGATGCCACGGCGGTCTCCGACGCGCCTTCACCGCGAGCCTCCGCCGCCGGTTTACATTAGAAGCTAAACTAAATGAAATCGATGAAAGGCGTGGCCCATGTCCGGCTTCTCGTCCGCCGCGGCTCGCGGTGACTCCACCGCAAGCGGCGACTCCACCGCAAGCCGCGACCAGGGTCTCGCCGTGGTGCTCGCGGCCCTGGGCTCCGTCACCCGGGAATTCAATGCGCGCGGCAACTACCCGTTCAAGAGCCGCTCCCTGGGCCGGTCCCAACTGGACATCCTGTTCGTGCTCTCGGAGGCCGCCGACGCCACTGCCGCTACCGCCCACGCCGCCGCCACCGCCCATGCCGGCGTCACTGATGACCCCGGCGTCGGGGTCGGCGGCCTCGCCGCCGCGCTCGGGGTGACCAGCGGTGCGATCACTCAGCTGGTCGACACCCTGCGTGCGGCCGGTTGGGTGACGAGCGAGGTCAACCCGGCGGACCGTCGGGCCCGCATCATCCGTCTGACGGATGCCGCCGCGCACGAACTCGAGGACTTCCGGCGGGACTACGTGAGCAGCCTCGCACCGCGCTTCGATTGCCTGACCGTCGGCGAAATCACCGAGCTCGGCCGGCTCTTGCGGAAGGTGCAGTCCGCGGCAGCCGAGGTCTCGTCCCGGACGGTCATCTGATGGGCGCCATCCTCGTCACCGGAGCGTCCGGTACGGTCGGCCGGGCCGTGGCCGCCGCGCTCGTCTCCGCCGGGGAGAGCGTCGTCTCCGCGGTGCGGAATCCGGCCGGCTCCGAATTCGCCCTGAACCCTCCGGCCGGCACGCCCCGCGCCTTCGACTTCGCCGACCCGACCGGCTGGGACGGTGCGTTCTCCGGGGTCGACCGGCTGTTCCTGCTGCGCCCACCCGCGATCGCGAACGTGGCGGACACCCTGATCCCGGTGATCGACACGGCACTGGAGCGCGGCATCCGTCAGATCGTCTTCCTCTCCCTGCAAGGCGTCCAGTTCAACCCGGCCACCCCGCACCACGCCGTGGAGAAGCACCTGCGGCTCCGGCGGGCCCCGTACACGTTTCTGCGGCCGAACTTCTTCATGCAGAACCTGTCGACCGTCTACCGCGACGGCATCCGGGAGCAGGGCGAGATCTATCTGCCGGCCGCCCGGGCGCGCACCGCATTCGTCGATGCGCGCGACATCGGTCGGGTCGCCGCGCGGGTATTCACCGAGCCGGGGCACCTCCGCACGGCGTACACGCTGTCCGGCGAGCAGTCGCTGAACTACGACCAGGTGGCGGAGATCCTCTCGGAGGTGCTCGGGCGCCGCATCACCTATGCGCGGCCAAGTTCCGGCGACTATCTGGCCCGGCTGGCCGAGCAGGGCGCTCCGGCCGACTTCATCGCCGTGCAGAAGATGATCTACCGGGTAGTTCGCCTCGGAGTGTCCGCGTTCCCGAACCGGGCGATCCGGCGGCTCACGGGCGAGCCGGCAACCACCTTCCGGCAGTTCGCCGCGGACCACCGGGACGTCTGGCTGTAGGCGAGGCCCGCACCCGTGCCCGCACCCGTGCCCGCACCCGTGTCGGCAGCCGTGCCCGCACCCGTGCCCGGACCCGTGCCCGCACCCGTGTCGGCAGCCGTGCCCGCACCGTCGCTCCGTGCACGCGGTGCGCCAGCCGCCACGCCGTGGATACCCCCCTTCGGGGACTGCGTGCTCCCGTGCCCCAGTCGCTAGATTCGAGACAGCAAGGGGGGTTTGCGATGGCGTTCGACAGTGCCACGATGCAGGGGAGCTTCGAGGCGCAGTCGGTCGACGAGCAGCTTCTGCGGGTGCAGGGATGCGCGCCCCGCCGCCCGCTGTTCGCTCGGTTCTTCGGCCGTCCCCCGCTCGGCGTCGACAGCATGTCCTGGTACCGCGGGGCCGAAGGAGAGATCGTGGTGGGCACCATCCTTGCGTCGCTGCCGCCCGAGTGGACGGCGTTGCACGCGGTGCCGATCGACTGCCCGAACGCCGCGACCGACCACCTCGTGATCGGCCCCGGCGGAATCTTCACGATCACCACGAAGCGCCACCCGATCCATGACATCCGTGTCGCCCGCGACTCCCTGCAGATCGACGGCGAGTCGGTGCCCTACCTGCGCAACGCGGAATACGAGGCCGAGCGCATCACGAACCTGGTGCGAGAACGGATGCCGCTGGTCGCGCCCGTGCAGCCGGTGCTCGTGTTCGTGGAGCCCGGGCTGCTGACCATCGAGCAGAAGCCCCAGCAGGTCAAGGTGCTCGACGCCCAAGACCTGCGCCGATGGTTGGTGCGGCTGCATCCGGTGCTGTCGGCCGGTGAGGTGCAGGAGGTGGCCGACCTTCTCGACAGCCCCAACGTCTGGCGAGCACTGCCCGACACCCCTCCCGACGATCTGCGCGAGCCGTTCCCGGCGCTCTACCCGCGGGTTCCCTCGGTGGGCCGCCGACGGATGCTGTGGGGCCTGATCGCCGCGGCGGGAACCGCCCTCGCCGGTTACGCGGTGTTCCAGCTCGTCCAGGCGGCGCTCGCGACCGCCTGAAATCCCTACTCGGGCAGTCGGCGGCGGAACTCGTCCGTCAGCGCGTCGAGTGCGGTGCAGATGGCCACGAGTGACTCCTCCACCCCGCGGGGTGCGGCGGCATCCTCTTTGATCGTGTTGATGTGGCTTTCCAGCAGTCCGAGCTGCGTCTGCACGACCCTCATGTTGTTGACCATCCCACCATCGTAGGGGGGGCGTTCAGGCGTGCCCCAGAGCGGGTGCCACCCGTTGAGGTGAGCCGTTACACTCAACGATGGGGGACCAGGACAGATGACGTTGGAAAGCACCACCATGCGCCGGCGCTTCGCGGCCCAGTTCATGATCGAGAAGCTGCTGCGCGAGCAGGGCAGCACACCTCCGCGAACCCTGTGGGCCCGGTTTCTGGGACGTTCCCCGCTCGGCATGAACTGCGAGGGCTGGTACCTGGGTGCCCAGGGTGAGATCGAGGTGGGCCAGAAGCTGGCCGCACTGTCACCGGAATGGGCGGTCTTCCACGCGCTGCCGATCGGTGGGCACGGCTGGGACATCGACCATGTGCTGGTGGGCCCCGGCGGGGTCGTCACCGTCAACACCAAGCAGCACCGCCGCCAGCGCGTGATCGTGGAGCAACGCAGCGTTCTCGTGGACACCCGGCCGGTGCCCTATTTGCGCCACGCAAAATTCGAGGCGGAGCGGGTCACGACACTGCTGGAAGAGCGCCGCCCGCTGTCCACTCCCGTGATCGGCCTCGTCGTCTTCGTCGGGGCGCGCAGCATCCACGTGCGCTCGTCGCCGGCTCCCGTGACGGTTCTCGACGCCGAGGAACTCGTTCCGTGGCTGACGGCGCTGCCGATCGTGCTGGGACCGGCGGATCGCCTGGGCATCATCGAACTGTTGGACGACCCGGACATGTGGATCGACGTTCCGCTGGGGTCAGGCGAGGGCCTGATAGAGGGTTTCACCCGTCTCGACGCCGAGGTGCGCGGCGCCGCCCTGCAGCGCAGGGTGCTCTTGCCGCTCGAAACGGCGGCGGCGGCCGTGGCCGCCTTCATCGTGCTCAACGCGGCGACGACGATGGTTGTGGAGATACTCGCAGCCCAGTGAGGAAGCGGGGAGTCGGGCTGCATACACCCTGAACCTTAACGCGCGGGGTCATTCTCGCAGGCGACAGGCGTACCCTTCATTCACAGCCCGTCACGAAGGCTGGAAGGGGAGTCAGTGGTGTATACCCGCGTTGAGACCAGCGTCGCGGTGCAACAACTCGCTAACGGTCTGCACCATGCGGGCCGTGATCGTCCCTGGGTTGTGGTGTCGTCGCCGTTCGGCACTGCTGTACCCGAAATCGGCATCGACCAGCTCGCCGGCCAGATCGGCGACGTCGCGCGCGTCTTCCTGATCGGGACCGGAGAGCTCACCCGCCAACTCGGCGACCTGCTCCCGGCCCAGTTCCAGGTCTACGGCAGCGCCGGCCGGTCCTACCCCGTCGGCGACGCGTTCGCCGAACTCTCCCGGTCCCGGCTGCGGTTCACGCACGGCGACCCGCAGCATGCCACCGATCAGCTGGTGACGGATGCCCTCGCCCACGCGCATCAGGCAGGCCTCTTCGCGCTCGCCCCGGCATCCGTCATCACCGTGAACGGCACCGTCAAGGGGTTCATGTTGGGTGGGTCCCGCGCCCTCGTCGAACTCGACGGCGGCGGCATGGCCACCGTCTGGCAGGAGCTGACCTACCCGCCGGTTCCCCTCGACTGGACCCTGAAGCCCGGCCAGCGCATTCAGGGTGCGCTCGACGCGCCCACCCATCGCCTCAATGTCGAGATCAAGCCGCCCTCCGTGGCCGCGATCGCGAGGCGCTACCCGCACGGCAGCATCACCCTCGCTTTGGTGCAGAAGGTCAGCGCGCGGCGGGCGGTTCTGGCCCTGCACCCGCACTTGGCCCTCACGATCACCCGGGCTGACATCTCCGCAAACCCGCTCGACCAGGTCGACGCCCTCCTCTCCGAGGGCGACGTCGTGGCGGCGCGGGTCATCCACCTGCCCAGCGGTGCCCTGCACCTGTGCCTGAGCGACGTCGACGACGACGAAACGGTGCTGCCGCCGCTCTGCGCCGTGCGGAACGGTCCGCCCTGGCTGCAGGAGAACCGTCCATTGCTGCCTCTGGTCGAGGAGGACGAAGGCGCCGCCGCGGTCGTCGAACTCGACGGCCAACCCGCGCTCGTGGGAGCCTCCGCATCGACGGGCCATCGGGTGGTGGTCGACCTCGTCGCGGCCGGCCCTGCTGCCGGTGCTGCCGGGCTCTTCGGTTCGGCGGGCGCTGCCGGTGCCTCCGCCCTGATCACCGCCGGACCGACATCGGACCGCCTGCACCCGCGCCCGTCGCCCGGGCCCGGGCGCGTGCACGCCCTGCGCCCGGCCACGACGGGGGCCATCCCGTTCCGGGTCACGCCGACTCCGGCTCCCGCGCCGCATTCGGCGCTGCAGTCCACCCAACTGTCCCTCGCCGAGGCGAAGTCACGCATCGTGCGGCTGGAGACCCAGCTGGTTGAGGCCGGCGCCACCGATTCCGACATCGCCAAGCTCCGTGAGCAGGCCCGCTCCGCCCAGATGCAGTTGCGGGACACCCTCGTCGAACTCGCCACCCTGCGCCACACGGTAGCGGAGCTGCGCGACGACCAGCGCGCCCAACGACGGATGCTGCGCGAATCCCGCCGCACCGCCCCCGCCCATGCCGCGGTCAGTGAGTACGAGTCGCGGCGAGGCGCCTGGGAGGAACCGTCCGGCTGGGTGCGGCACGAGATCCTCCTGGCCTGGGTCGACCGGGTTCCGGAATCGGACCGCGAGGAGTGGAAGTTGCCGCAGAGTTACGTGCTGGGGGAGCGGTTCGCCGAATCTCTCACCGGGCTCGACGACGGCCAGCTGGCCAAGGCGTTCAAGGCATCCGTGGATGTGCTGACCGGCCGGGTGAAGACCCTCCAGGGCAGGCACCTGCACGCACTGCGCCAGGGCGCCGGGCCGGCCGACCCACACCTGCTGCGCTGGGACGGCGCGCGCTGCATGCGCGTCTCGATCGAGCAAAACACTCCTGCCGCGCGCCGCATGCACTTCTGGCAGCTCCCGGATGGCGGCATCGAGCTGGGCCGCATCGTCACCCACGACGACATGGAGGCCTAGACCGCTTTCGCCCTCACCTCTTCGGGGCTACCCTGATCTGCGCACAGACCGTTGACGCTCGGAGAGTCGCGTCGTCTGGGCCCCTGTCGATCGGCCCTCCAGAGGCACGAAGGAGTACCCATGTCTGCCACAGAACACGAGTTGCGGGTCAAGTCTCTCGACTCACCCGACGAACGCCGCACGCCGCAGAAGACCAACCTCGATCTCAATCGACTGGGGCAATACACGATCGGACGCCTGACGATGCAGCCCGGCTGGACCTGGGCGGACTGCATCAGGCCCATCGTCCAGACGGATTCCTGCCAGCTGCTGCACGTGGGCTTTTGCGTCTCCGGCACGCTGGAGACGGTGCTGGACGACGGCACTGCGGCCACCATCTCGGCCGGAGACTCATACACGATCCCGCCGGGCCACAACGCCCGTGTCGTGGGTGACGAGCCGTTCGTCGGCATCGAGTTCGCCAGCGCCGAGGCCTTCGCGGTTCCCATAACCTACTCGTCCTGACCCTCACCCGGCCGCGAGCCGACAACTTTGGGGGCACGGATGCCGCCACACCCCAAAGCTGTCGCCTCACCGCCGTCCAGGCGGCCTCAGCTGAGCGCGGCCAGCGCCGCCCCGTACTTCGCCGCGAGCCGCACCTGCATGCTGGCGTCCAGCTGCTCCACGCGCCAGGGCTCCAGGTTGTCGGCGATGTCCGCCCGCTTCACGGCGAGAGCGATCGGGTTGGCGCGGATGCCGGCGTAGTAATCGGCGTCGCTGACGGCATCCGTTCTGGTGAGCACCGTGACAGCCTCGACCACGCCGCCGGGAATGCCGGCCTCGAGCAGGTCGTGGCGGGTGATGCTCGAGTCTTCGAGCACGTCGTGCAGCCAGGCGGTGGCCTGCTCGAGCGGGTCGTTGAGGCGCTCGGAAACGCGACGGGGATGGTCGATGTACGCTGCGCCGAGCTTGTCGACCTGGCCTTCATGTGCGGCTATGGCGATTGCTTGTGCGGTGGCGACATAGGCATCGTCGGTGGTGATTGTCATGGAGACCCCCTTGGCAGTACGAACGGAACAGTGCGAGCGGCTGACCCACGTCTGCAACGTTAGCCCGGGCCCAGGTTTGGTGCTAGAAGCCGTTTTCGGAGAAATCGCGCCGCGGAAGGCATCATCTTTCGCGCTGGTGGCCGTGCCCCTCGATTTGGGGGGATTCTCGGAGGCGATTATTCTCGCCGGGGCGGTTGTGCGCCGAATCGGACTGATAAGTTTTTCTCAGGTGACCTACTGGTCGCTGGAGAGACGGTCACTTTCACGTCAATCGCAAGGGCACACTCGTCGTGAGGCGGGGTCGCAAAGGCACGGAACCCTCGGGTTAGCCGGCCTACCGAATGAGAAGGAACCGCCCCAGATGAACTTCACCTCCCTCGAGGCCGACACGAGATGCGGCCGTCCAGGCCTGGCTCTGTCCCCTCGTGGCGCGGTGGACAAAACCTCCGTCACGTCGTCCCCTTGGGTAGGCGCGCGACTGTAACGGTGGAAGCCGGGCAAGATTAGGGATCTTGTCCTGATATGGCATTGCGATCGGGAATCGATTCGGGTTCGGTTCTCGATCGCATGCTTGTTTCACACCTCTGAACGGCCAGCGCGCAGGTGCCCGGCCCACAGCTTTTAGAACGTCGGATTCACGCGGAAACACCGCCCTCAACGACTGCATCGACGCAGGCACGGAATTGCACAGCCGCAGAATTAAGGACCGGTAAGAGAACATGGCAACGCACGCGAGGCGCCGCTGGCGTTCCCTTCCCCGCCGCTTCGGCGTGCAGATGGTCTCGGCCATGCTGCTGGTTTCGGTGCCGCTCATGATCGTGCTCGCGGTGCTCCTGACGACCGAGTCATCGGCGAGCCTGTCCACGGCCGCCGAACGCAAGGGCGTCACCCTCGCGCGCGCGGCCGCGCTGCGCCTCGAGGACTGGGTGGCCGAGCGCCACAGCGACCTGAAACTGATCGCCCAAACCGTCACCGAGTTCGACACCCCGGCCACCACGGCCCGGCTGGCGGCCATTGACAAACCGTTCGGCGGCTACACCCTGGTTCAGATAGTGGATCCCTCGGGCACCGTTCTGTCGACCAGTCGCCCCGACGGCGCCCTCGCCACGGTCGGCGAAGACTGGTTCGCCACCGCGCTCGCCGGCGACCGGGTGCTCACCTCCATGCTGCGCAGGGGCGACCGCATCGAGTGGGTTCTAGCCCAGCCGGTGCTCGGCAACAACGGAACCGTGCTGGCCGTCGTCGTTGCCAACCTCGACCCGGGCATGCTGCCCGGCCTGCTCGACCCTGACCTCGGGTCAACGGAGGGCGTGGTCGTCGTGGATGCCGACCAGCGGCTGATCTACGACGCGAGCCTGTCAGCGGCAACCGATGACGCGGCTCTGCTGGCCGGCGGGGTGCTGAGCACCGTCGTGGACAACGCCGCCATCCGACTGGCCTCGAAAAGTGGTGAACCCGGCTCCGCCCGCTACACCAACCAGGAGGGCGTCGACCTGATCGGCGGTTTTGACACCGTCTACGGCCTCGATTGGGTGCTCATCGTACGGGAACGCGCGAGTAGCGTGCTGGCCCCCGTCGAAGCCCAGCGCGAGCGGGCCATCCTCCTGGTCGCGGTCGGCGCCGCACTCGCCGTCGCCGTGTCGATCGGGCTCGCCTGGCGCACCACCCGTTCCGTCAACCGGCTGACCGCGGTGGCCCGGAGGGTCGAGCGGGGTGACCTCACGGCTCGCGCCACCCCCACCGGGTCCGTGGAACTGCGCATGCTGGCGGAATCCTTCAACGCCATGCTCACCAATTCCCAGCAGCTCATCGCCCAACTCGGCTCGGCCGGGGTCGACGTGAATGCTGCGGCCACGCAATTGTCGGCATCCTCTGACGAGTTGGCGGCGATCACCACCCAGCAGAGTGCCGCGGTCACCCAGGCAACCGCAACCACCGAGGAACTCGCCCGCTCGTCGGTCGCCATCGCGGACACCGTCGACGCCGTCGCCCGCCAGACCACGGAAACCCGGCATAACCTCCAGCGGGCCGAAGGCGATTTCATCCGGTCGAGCGAACGCACCCTCGCCCTCGCCGGCCGGGTCAACGACATCGACATTCTGCTGGTGCTGATCAATGACATCGCCGACCAGACGAACCTGCTGGCCCTCAACGCCGCCATCGAAGCGGCCCGCGCCGGCGAACACGGCCGCGGATTCGCGGTGGTCGCCGACGAGGTGCGCCGCCTGGCCGAACGTTCGAAGACCTCTGCGGGCGACATCGCCGTGATCGTCACGGCCGTGCAGCGGGAAACCAACGCCACCGTGATGGCCATGGAAAAGGGTGCCAAACAGATGCAGCAGGGACTGCAACTGCTCGAAGCGGTGACGGATGCCAACGGCCAGGTCAGCCTGACCACCCAGCAGCAGCGCAGTGCCACCGCCCAGGTCGTCGAGACCATGGAACAGCTCACGGATGCCAGCCGCCAGGTTTCGATCACGGCGCAGCAGATCGCGGACTCCGCCGGTGACCTTGCCGACCTTGCCCACAATCTCGAGTCCACCGCAGGAGCCGGCAGCAGCAGCCGATGACATCCGTGCACGCCGTGCTCCTCCCGGTCGGACCGGATCTCTTCGCCGTTCCGATCGATCGGGTCCGGGAAGTCGTGGCGGCCCCGCCGCTGACCCGGCTGGTCACCGCACCCAGGCTCGTGCTCGGCCTGTTCAACCTGCGCGGCCAGATCGTGCCGCTGCTCGACACGGCGGCCCTGCTCGGCCTGCCGGTGATCGATGCGGTCGCCTTCGCCGTTGTGCTGCAGACCCGGCACGGTCTGCTCGGCCTGGCCGTGACGGGATTCCCCCGGCGGGCCATGCTCGACGGGTTGATTGGTCCGTCGGAACTCGTCGGCACCGCCGGAACCTTCCGGGTGGGGGAACGGGTGGCTGTGCTCCTCGACCCCGACACCCTGCTCGCCGCCGAACGGTTCGGGCGCGCCCCGAGCAGTGAGATCGTCGCCCCGAGCCGCGTGGACGCATGAGCGTGCTCGGCCTGGACCAGATCCGGGAGCTGTTCTCCCAGGAAGCGGAGGTGCGCCTCGCGCACCTCGACCGGCTGCTGCTGCAACTCGAACAGACCCGCAACGACGAAACCCTGATTCGCTCCATCTTCCGGGAACTGCACACGCTGAAGGGGTCCTCGGCCATGGCCGGCCTCGACCAGGTGAGCGCCATCGCGCACGGGCTCGAGGAGATCGTCGAGGGCCTTCGTGCGGGAACCCAGGTGGTCACGCCGGTGATCATCGACACTCTGCTCGCCGGAGCCGACCGGCTCGGCCAGGCGATCGCGGGCCTGCCGGTCGCGGGCCTGCCGGTCGCGGCGGAGCCCGAGTCGCTGCCCGATCCGCCGGCCGGCAGTGAGCTGGTGCAGCTCGAGGTCCTCCTGCCGTCCGCCGCCGACGTTCCGCCCGTCGCCCCCGGGGCGGCCGCCGCCGAGGCTGCCGGAGCCCGCGATGTGGGCGGTGTCGTCATGGTGCCGATGGAACGGCTCGATGAGCTGGTGCGCTTGATCGGCGAGTCGGCATCCGCTCACCTGCGCGTCGGCCGGATGCTGACCGAGAAATTCGGCGTCGACCCGACCCTGAACACCGAGTTCAACGACCTGTCCCGCACCCTCAACGAACTGCAGGATCGGGCCCTGCGCACACGCATGGTTCCGCTGTCCACCATCACCGACAAGCTTCAGCGGGCGGTGCGGGACCTGTCGCGTGCGCAGGGGAAGACCATCCACTGGGAGGTGCGCGGCGCCGACACCGAACTCGACCGCGGTGTGCTGGTGCAACTCTCCGACTCACTGCTGCACCTGGTGCGTAACGCCGTCGACCACGGCATCGAGGCCGACGCGGTGCGGGCGGAGGCCGGCGAACCGGTGGGCGGAACCATCCGTCTGCACGCGATGCAGCTGGGCTCTGAGGTGATAATCGCCGTCACCGACGACGGTGACGGTATCGATACCCTGCGCGTGCGGGAGCAGGCCGAACGCCAGGGGATCGACACGACGGGGCTCAGTGAGGACGACCTCCTGCACCTGGTGTTCCACCCGGGGCTGTCGACCACCACGTTCGTTACGGACGTCTCGGGTCGCGGGGTCGGCCTCGATATCGTGCGCGCCAACGTGGAGGCGGCGCACGGCCGGGTCGAGGTGCGCTCCAAACTGGGGCTCGGCACCGAGTTCCGGATCATCGTGCCGATCACCCTCGCCGTGATGCGCTGCTTGCTCGTGGAGGCGGGCGGTCAGCGGTTCGCGTTGCCTTTTCACCGCGTAGTGCTTTCCAGACGTTTCGACCCGGCAACCCAGTCCAGCGTCGAGGGGCGCACCGTGATCTTCGTCGAGGACCAGCCGGTGCCGGTCTCCATCCTCGCCGACACCGTCGGCCTGCCTGCCACACAGCCGGGAACGCAGGCGGAAACGCCGGCTGGAACACAGGCGGGAACACGGCCCGGGACCGGCCCGATCGTGGTGCTCGCCGACACCGCCAGGCGCCACGGATTCCAGGTGGATCGCCTGGTCGGCCAGCGTGACGTGGTGGTCAAAGGCCTGAACGGACTGCTGGCGCACTTTCCCGCGGTCGCGGGCGCGAGTGTCGAACCCGACGGCTCCATTCTGATCGTGCTCGACCCGCCCGGCCTCATCCAACGCGCCCGGCAGGCGGGCCGCGGCCCGAGCGCGCGGAAACCGGATGCCGCGGCCGCCGGCACCGGCGCCCAGCGCATCCTGGTCGTCGACGACGCCCTGACCATCCGGGAACTGCAGCGCAGCATCCTCGAACGAGCCGGTTTCCAGGTCAGGGTCGCGGTCGATGGCACGGATGCCCTGGCGCGCCTGGCCGAGGAACCCAGCGACCTGATCCTCACGGACATTGAAATGCCGAACATGGACGGGTTCGAACTGACCGAGGCGGTGCGCGCGCATCCGGCACTGGCGAATATCCCGGTGCTGATCCTCAGCTCCCGCTCGAGCGACTCGGACCGGCAGCGCGGCCTCGACGCCGGCGCCGACGGGCTGATCCCGAAGAGCGGCTTCGATGCCGGAAGCCTGCTCACCGCCGTGAACCGACTGATTGGCCAGAGAACATGATGAAGGCACAGCCCGGCACACCGATCCGGGTACTGCTCGTGGAGGACTCTCCCACCCAGGCCGGTCCGCTCACCCGCGCCCTGCAGCACGAGGGAGACATCGTGCTGCTCGGCCAGAGCGTGACCGGTGACGCCGTGCTCACCCGGGTGCTCAGTGAGATGCCCGACGTGATCATTCTCGGCCTCAGCACGGCCGACGCCGCCGGCCAGTGCTTCATCGGGCAGGTGATGGCACACGCTCCCACACCCATCCTGGTGCTCTCCGCCCTGATCATGGATCGGCACTCGGCGGCAGCCACCGAGGCCCTCGTCGCCGGGGCACTCGAGGCCCTGCCGCTGCCGGGCGTCTGGAACGCCGAGCGCGAAGCCGCTCTGCGGCACACGGTTCGCCAACTCAGCAAGGTGCATGTGATCCGGCATCCGCGCGGAGGACAACTGCGGAGTGTGAGCGTTCCGGGTCCGGGTCCGGGTGCGGGTGCTGCGGCTACTGCTGCGGGTTCGGCTGGTACCGCTTCGGATGCGCCGCCGCGCGGCGGAGTGCAGCGCGCGGTCGTGGCGCTGGCCGCATCGACCGGCGGCCCCAAGGCTCTGGCCACGGTGCTGGCCGGGCTCGGCGGACTGCGCGCGCCGGTGCTCGTGGTGCAGCACCTGCATCCGGATTTCACCGGTGGACTCTTCGACTGGATGCGCCGCGATTCCGCGCTGCCGGTGGAAATGGCCGTGCACAACCAGATCGCCCGGGCCGGGTGCGTCTATCTCGCTCCGGGTGGAACCCACCTGAGGCTGGCCGCTAACCTGCGCCTCGAGCTGGCGAGCACTCCCGTCTCGATCCACCAGCCGTCCGCCGATGAGCTCTTTCGCTCGGTGGCGCAGCACGCCGGGCCGGCCGGTGTCGGCGTGATCCTGACCGGCATGGGCGACGACGGCGCCCGGGGGCTGCTCGAGCTGCGCAACCGTGGTGGTAAGACCTTCGGTCAGGACCAGGCCTCCTGCGCGGTCTTCGGGATGCCGCAGGCCGCCCACCGCCTCGGCGCGGTCACCAGTCTGTTGCCGCCCGATCAGCTCGCCGACGAGATCCTGCGCGCCGTGACGCCGGTGTGGTCATGAGCAGCGGCGACCCGTCGGAGACCATCGTGGACCGGGTGGCCGAACTCCTCCGCACCGCGGTCGGGCTCAAGCCGGAGCCGACCCTGCGTGCCCGGCTGCGCCGGTGCATCCGTGACGAGGCCGCCCGCCTGACCGTGGATGCCGAGACGTACATTCAGGCGCTCACGACCAGCACCACGCTGCGCCAGGCCCTGCTCAACCGGGTCACCGTGCAGGAGACGGGGTTCTTCCGTCACCCCGAGCATTTCGACGTGCTCATGCGCGAGATCCTGCCCACGCTGACCCCGCCGCTCACGATCTGGAGCGCCGGTTGCGCCAACGGCCAGGAGGCGTTCAGCCTGGTGATGCTGTTGGAGGAACTCGGGATCGACGGCTCGGTGATCGCCACGGACGTGTCGACCGCGGCGCTGCGTCGCACGAGTGCCGCGCGCTACTCGGACCGAGAGATCAGTGGCCTCACACCCACACGCATCAAGCGCCACCTCACCCGCGCCGGCCTGGAATGGCAGGTCAACCAGTCGCTCCGGGACCGGGTCAGCACGCTGCACCACAACCTGATCGCACCGGTCCCCGATCAGGCGCGCGGGAGCCAGGTCGTGTTCTGCCGCAACGTACTGATCTACTTCTCCACCGAGCATGCCCGGATCTTCCTCGACCGGATCGCGAACGCCCTGCCCACCGCGTGGGTGTTCCTCGGGGCGGCCGAGACGATCTGGTCGATCGGTGACCGCTACGAAACCGTGCGGATCGGCGGTGCGTATGCCTACCGGCCGCGGGTTGAGGAGGGAGCCATTCCCGCGGTGGTGTCGGCGATGCCGGCCGCCGGGTCGGTGGCGGCGGGATCGGTGTTGAGGCTGCCCTCGGCGGCTGGCGCTGAGAGTGAGCCTGAAACCGGGTCTCGGGCCGGGTTCGGGTCTGGGGCCGACGTTGCGGACGACTCCGCGGCGATCGCCCGACTGGTGCGGGACGGGCAGGATGCCCTCGCGGCGCGTAACGACCAGGCCGCCGTCGTGCTCTTCCGCAAATGGGTGTACCTCGCCCAGGACGACGCGCTTGCCCACTTGCATCTCGCCCTCGCCCTCGAAGCAGTCGGCGACCAGGCCTCCGCACACCGGGCATTCGGGGCCTCCCGCCGTGCCCTGCTCGAGTCGGATCCGGCTCAGATCAGCGCCGCCGTCGGCGGCTACGACGCGGCCGAACTGCGCGCGCTGCTCGACGGCCGGCAGCCCGACGCGGCGCGTTCCGAGACCGCGCGTTCCGACGCGGTGCCTTCCGCCACCGGCCAGTCCGTCGCCTGGCGGCCCGACAAACAGCAGGAGTTCAGCTGATGATGACCATGGTCTGTTTCCGGGCTGCCGGGGATGCGTACTGCCTTCCCGTGGAGTCCACCCGCGCTGTGCGCACGAGTGACGGCATCCGTTCTCTGCCGGGTGCCGCCTTCGATATCGTCGGAATTCTGCCTGGCGCCGTGCCCTTGACGGTCATGTCGGCGCTGGGCGACGGCGGCAGCCACGTGCTCGTCGTCGAGAGCGCCGAGACAACGTTTGGGCTGCTCGTGGACAGCGTTTCCGGGCTACGACGCATCGAAGAAGCCGAGATCCGGCCGCTGCCGACGGGCCACGGGCGTGCGTTCGTTTCGGGATCGCTCGACACGGATGGTGAACTCATGCTCGTCGCCGACCCGCAGGCCCTGGCGGCGCGGCTGTGACCGGCGGTGCTGTGACAGACCGTGCTGTGACCGGGGAGGCGGGGGCCGGGATCACCGTGCTGATCACGGACGATTCGCTCGTGATCCGCGCCGTCGTGCGTTCGCACCTCGAACTGGAGGGCTACACCGTCGTCGAGGCCATGGAGGGTCTGGACGCGCTCGACCGGTGCCGACAATCGCCGCCGGATGTGATCCTGCTCGACATCGAAATGCCGGGGCTCGACGGCTACGAGGTGCTGGCGATCCTCAAGGCCGACCCGCTGCTTCGGGACCTCCCGGTGGTCTTCCTGACCACACTCACCGACATGAAGAGTGTGCTGCGGGGGCTGCGCGGCGGAGCCCACGACTACCTCAAGAAGCCGTTCGAGCCGGCCGAGCTCGTAGCCCGGGTCGCCGCGGCCGCGCACGTCAAGAAGTTGCAGGACCAGCTGCGCCAGCGCAACACCGAACTCGACCTGCTCAGTCGCACGGATGTGCTCACCGGCCTCCACAATCGACGTCACCTGGAGGAGGAACTCGCCCACCACCACTCGCGCGCCATGCGCCACGGGGATCCGTTGAGCGTGCTGCTGCTGGACATCGACCACTTCAAACGCGTCAACGACGGCTACGGGCATCCCGCGGGCGATGTCGTGCTCGCGGTGTTCGCCGAGAGGCTGCGGCAGGAGCTGCGCGATGGGGACGTGGCCGGACGGTGGGGCGGCGAGGAGTTCCTCGTGGTGCTGCCGCGCACCGACCTGGCCGGCGCCCTCTCGGTGGCCAACCGCATCCGTCGGGTCGTCGCGGCGACGCCCATCGTCGCGGCGGGCGTGGGGATCGCTGTCACCGTCAGCGGAGGCTGCGCTTCCGGACCACTCGGTGGTTCTGATCAACTCGTCGACGTCGCCGATGCCCAGCTCTACGCCGCCAAGGCCGCCGGCCGCAACCGCATCATGGCTCCGGCCGCGCCGCTCGGCCTCGCGTTGGAGTTGGACGAGGCGTCGGCCGAGCCGCGCCCGCCTGAGTCCCTCGGCTGAGTTGCGCCCGCCGGAGCCGCTCGGCTGAGTTGCGCCCGCCTGAGCCGCTCGGCTGAGTTGCGCCGGGCTCCTTCAGACGCGGAATCGTTGTCTACACGGCCTCACCGCCGGCTTCGGCGCGCTCCTCGACGGTGAAGCCGCGCTTGTCCTTCTTGCGCACATCCGTCACGTAACGACCGAGGTTCGCGCTCATCGCGGCGACCTCGCCAGGAGCTGCGGCGAACGTCATGGAGCTGGCGGCGTCGAAGCCGAGCGTGGCACCGGTGAGCACGGCGTCCTGGTTGGCGCCGAGGAACACAAAGTCCCAGCTGTACGTCTCGGTCTGCCGGTTGATCAGGGCGCGCACGGCAGCCGCGGAGTATTCGCTGCTCGAGTTCTCGCCGCCGTCGGTCACGACCACGACCTGCACGGTGCCGGGGCGGGCGTGTTCGGGCAGCACCCGAAGCGTCTCGCCGAACCCCGTGACGGCGATGCCGATCGCGTCGTGCAAGGCCGTCATGCCACGGGGGTCGAGTTCGATAGTGATCTCGTTCGGGGCGGCGAGGGTGTGGGTGTGCTCGATCTCGTCGTCGAAGGTGACGACGTCCACGGTGAGCAGGCCCGGCTCAGCGGCTTGCTCGGCAAGCATCGCGGTCAGGCCGCCGACCATGTCGTCACGGATGCTCGACATCGAGCCGCTCCGGTCGATCACGAGCAGCAGAGCGGTGTAGTTGGGATCAGTCATCTGTACCTCCTGGTTGAGGCTCCCTCGTGGGGAGTACTTCAGAGTCTCAGGAGCCACTGACATTGGCGGCGGCCCGGCGGCACACGGCCAGGACGGATGCCCGGCGGCACACGGCCAGGACGGATGCCCGGCGTCGAACCAATTCGACGGAGATTCTGGAGGAAAGGCGGCTTTTCAGCCTGCTCGGGGTCGTTTTGGGCAAAATCTCCGTCGAATTCGCTCGGGGTGCGGCTCAACTCACCGGGGCCACAGTCGGGGGAGTAGGTTGCCCACTACGTGGCACGACCCGGGGATATGGGCCGGACCTTCACAGAGGGGTAGACGAACAATGTTCGAAAGCAGTGTGGTGTGGTTCAACGAGATCGGTCTGGGCGACATTCCGCAGGTCGGCGGCAAGAACGCGTCGCTGGGCGAGATGGTGCGTGCCCTCAGCGACGACGGCGTGCAGGTGCCGGACGGGTTCGCGACGACCGCCAACGCCTATCGCGCGTTCATCGCGGCGAACGAGATCGAACCGGCACTGCGGCGCCAACTGGACCTGTTCCACGCCGGCCGCGCCTCGCTGCGCGTCACGGGTGAGGCTCTGCGCGAGCTGTTCCTGGGAGGTGAGTTTCCCGCGGACGTCGCCGACGGCATCCGTGCCGCGTATCGGGAGCTGTCGGAGAAGGCCGGTCACCCGAACCTGCCCGTGGCCGTGCGCAGCAGTGCCACCGCCGAGGACCTGCCCGATGCCAGCTTTGCCGGGCAGCAGGAGACGTTCCTCAACGTGACGGGCGAGCGCGACCTGCTCGACGCCTGCCGCCGATGCTACGCCTCGTTGTTCACCGACCGAGCGATCAGTTACCGCGAGGTGAAGAAATTCGACCACCTGGATGTGGCGCTTTCGATCGGCGTGCAACGGATGATCCGAGCCGACGTCGGCGGCTCCGGGGTGATGTTCTCCATCGACACCGACACCGGCTTTCCGGGCGTGGCCGTGATCAGCGCCGCCTGGGGGCTCGGCGAAACGGTGGTGCAGGGCACCGTCAATCCCGACAAATATCTGGTGTTCAAGGCGCTGCTCGACCAACCCGGCGCCACGCCCATCATCGAGAAGACCCTCGGCGAGAAGGCCCGCAAGATGGTCTACGCCAAGGGCGGTAGCGCCCGCACCCGAACCATCGACACCCCCGAGCGCGAGCGGCGGTCGTTCGTGCTGACCGACGCAGAGATCGTGAAACTGGGGCGCTGGGCCGTGATCGTGGAGAACCACTACGGCCGCCCGATGGACATGGAGTGGGCCAAAGACGGTGTGACCCGCGAATTGTTCCTGGTGCAGGCGCGTCCGGAGACCGTGCACTCGCAGGCGAGCGGAACCCGGTTCACGGTGAGCACCCTCACCGAAACCGGGCCGCTGTTGGTGACCGGGGTCGCGATCGGCGACAGCATCGCGAGTGGCGTGGCCTGCGTGATCAAGGACCCGGCCGACATCGAGAAATTCGTCGACGGCGCCATCCTGGTCACCGAGATGACGGACCCCGACTGGGTGCCGATCATGACCCGCGCGGCCGGCATCGTCACCGACCACGGAGGTCCCACCAGCCACGCCGCGATCGTCAGCCGCGAGCTGGGCGTGCCGGCCGTCGTGGGCACGGGCATCGCCACCGACACGCTCACGGATGGCAAGCTGATCACCATCTCCTGTGCCGAGGGCGACGAGGGCTACGTCTTCGAGGGTCAGCTGGCCTTCGAAACCGAGGAGATCGACCTCGGCACCGTTCCGAAGACCCGCACCAAGGTGATGGTCAATATCGCCAGCCCGGCCGCGGCGTTCGAGTGGTGGCGGCTACCGGCCGACGGTGTGGGGCTGGCCCGGATGGAATTCATCATCAACAACCTGATCAAAATCCACCCGATGGCGCTCGTGCACCCGGAGCGGGTCACCGACCGGTCCGCCATCCGTCAGATCGAAGAGCTCACCCGTGGCTATATGGACCCGAAGGAATATTTCGTACAGGCGCTCGCGCTCGGCATCGCGAAGCTGACCGCGCCCTACCACCCGGACCCCGTGATCGTGCGGATGAGCGACTTCAAGACCAACGAATACGCGCACCTGATCGGCGGGTCGGTCTTCGAGCACTCGGAGGAGAACCCGATGCTCGGCTTCCGCGGTGCCTCACGCTATTACGACGAGCGCTACCGGGAGGGGTTCGCCCTGGAATGCCGGGCGATCAAGCAGGTGCGGGAGAAGATCGGCTTTGACAACGTGATCGTGATGGTGCCGTTCTGCCGCACCACGACCGAGGCCGACAAGGTGCTCGCGGTGATGGCGGAGAACGGGCTGGTGCGCGGCGAGGCCGGACTGCAGATCTACATGATGTGCGAGATCCCGGCCAATGTGATCCTGGCCGAGCGGTTCGCCACGCGCTTCGACGGCTTCTCGATCGGCTCCAACGACCTGACCCAGCTGGTGCTGGGTGTCGACCGCGACTCCGAGGATCTTGCCGCCCTCTTCGACGAACGCGATGACGCCGTGAAGCTGATGATCAGCGAGGCCATCCAGAAGGCTCACGCCGCCGGCATCAAGATCGGCATCTGCGGGCAGGCGCCGAGCAACTACCCCGAATTCGCGGCCTTCCTGGTGGAGGAGGGAATCGACTCCATCTCGCTCAACCCGGACAGCTTCCTCAAGACGGTGGCCCGCATCGCGGAGGCGGAACGGAACCACGACACGACGTAGCGCGGAGCGCTCGGCGAGTGGGCGGCTCGGCGAGTGGGCGGCTCGGCGGGCGCGCGGCTTGGCGGGCGGGTGGCTCGGCGGGTGGGCGGCTCGG